>DATKWR010000310.1:0-4602 GCA_035529475.1 Sedimentisphaerales bacterium
GAGACGCCTCTTTCCCTGGCAGCGCGGCAAATGGTCTCGGACAATCCTTTCTCGATGGCATACAAGGATTCCTCAGACTCCAGGTCCACCTCGGCTCGGACGGATCGGGTTTTGTCCCAATAATCGGACAAATCGTGCTTATCCCAGAAATCGCCTATTCCAGCGTATGTCGAAGCTTGGGAGACGCTGCTTTTCCTCTTCACACTTTTCGCGCGGCCTCGCTCGGGAGCGGTTTTGCCACTATTACTTTTTCTCATATCGCCTTCTTTCAGCGACTGTCATGTCGCGCGCCGTCAGTATTAGAATACGATGATCTGGTTTGTGGATGAAGAACACGACCAGATACCTGCCGGCCTCGGTGCGCCCCAAGGCTGCATATACATTCTCGCCGCGGCGATGTCCTTTTTCGACCGAACGGAACGTAGCCCGTCTTTGAAGGACCTGGCAAACTTCCTCGCAGGAAACACCGTGCTTGATGCTAATCTTCTCGATAACAGAAGCCAGCCAGATGATTCCATTTATTTTCAAAGTCATTGATGACAAACCCTGTTTTCGCCTTGGCGCACCTGCCATTTGCCGCCAACCAAGATAATAGCATGGCGCGGCGGATAAGGCAACAGGGCCGGCAAAAAAGAACCGCATGGGCAGGAGCACCTGCCCATCCTACCCCCCACCTCTGGTTCGGCCCATGGCAACCCGTGCGATGCTCCCTCTGCGGCGTTTAACGGGCTGATAGTCCATCGGCCCTATGACCGTTAGGGGGCGTGGCAACTCTTGATGATGAAGCCGCCGGACTTTTCTTCTCGTTCCAGCTCAAGGATGCCGTGCGATCCGGCCTCCTCCAGCATCTGGCCGAAAGACCGGAAGCCGTAGTAGGATTCGCTGAAGCCGGGTTTGCGACGCTTGAGGGTCTGCTTGATCATGGAACCCCAAATCTTCTCCCCCTCCCCGCGTTCCTCAACAAGGGCCTCGTAGGTCTCGACAATCAGATCCCATGCCTCCTGTTTCTTATCTCCGGCCGGTTTGACGGCTTTGGCAACCGGGTCCTGTGCCGGCTTGCGGGCTGTCTCCCTGGCGACGGCTTTCTTGCTGCGGGGCGGCTGAGGGCGAACGAGGTCGTCGTAAAAGATAAACTCGTCGCAGTTTGCGATCAATAAGTCCGAGGCCGAATTCTTGACGCCGACGCCGATGACGATTTTGTTGTTCTCCCGCAGCTTGCTGACGAGCGGGGAGAAATCGGAGTCGCCGCTGATGATGACAAAGGTGTCCACATGCCCTTTCGTGTAACAAAGGTCGAGTGCGTCCACAACCATGCGAATGTCGGCGGAGTTCTTGCCCGACTGGCGCACGTGCGGTATCTCGATCAGCTCGAAGGACGCTTCGTGCATCGCTGATTTGAATTTTTCGTAGCGGGCCCAGTCGCAGTATGCCTTCTTGACGACGATATTGCCTTTGAGCAGGAGCCGCTCGATCACCTTGTCAATGTCGAATTGGGCGTATTTTGCGTCGCGAACACCCAAAGCGATGTTCTCGAAGTCGCAAAAAAGCGCCATGTTCCTCGTCTCAGCCTGATAGGTCATGATATGGGTCTCCAGATAGCCCGCTATCGGGTCCTGCTTCCAGATAATACGCCGTTTCTGCTTTCACATAAGCCGTGTATGGTCGGCAGACACCGAACTCTCGCTGTCTTGGCCGCCTTCGTCACAGGTCCTTTGCCTGGATCATCGGTTTCGGCCACTCGCCACATCCCATTCAACTTTGCTCACAGCCAAGATTATAGCACGGCACGCCGGGCCATGCAACGGGACCGGCAAGAAATCGCGTCTCGCCAGGCGGTTTTGACTTCAATCGCAGGTCGGTTAGTTTGAGGGCCTTATCTTCTTGCTTGATGTTTGGGGGCAGTTGGGGTATTTTTTGTGTGGTCGGATACGTGCATTTTGTAAACCGGGCGACTGCGAAAAAAAGGAGCGAAGCCAATGGCCAGAGATATGGAACAACTGTACGCCGAACGAATGAGGCGTTACATCACCGCGATGCGGAATGAGAAGCCGGACATGATCCCGATTCGTCCCTTTGTGGCGGAGTTCACGGCCAAATACGCCGGCTATACCTGCCAAGACGTCGCGCACGATTACAACAAAGCCTTCGAGGCCGCCGTCAAGTGCGCCAAGGACTTCGACTGGGACGCGATTGTCCCCAACATGGTCTATGTCTGGACGGGTCTGGCGCAGGCGGCGGGGCTTCGCTACTACGGCATCCCCGGCATCGGCATCCCCCATACGGTCGGCTTCAACTACATCGAGCCGCCCGAAGAGCAGGCCTTCATGAAAGCGGACGAATATGACGAGCTGATTGACGATCCAACCGGCTTTCTCTACAACACCTGGCTGCCCCGCGTCTCCACCGAAGTCAGCAAAATCGGGGAGCCATCCACCTACCGCAACAATCTCGCGTTGGTCAAGAGCGGCATGGCCATGCTGCAATATTTCTACGCCTTCGGCCCGCAAGTCGCGCGGCTGCGCAGCGAGTGCGGCACGGGTTCGGCCATCGCGGGCATCTTCAAAGCGCCGTTCGACATTATCGCCGACAAGCTGCGAGGCTACCTCGGGCTCGTCAGCGACATGGAGACGCAGCCCAAGAAGGTGCTCAAAGCCTGTGAGGCGATCATCCCGCACCTGGTGCACGTGGGCCTGACCACCGCCGATCCGACGAATCAGGTTCCTATCGGCTATTGGATGCACCGCGGCTGCGCGCCATTCTTCAACCCGAAACAATTTTCGTCCCACTACTGGCCCACGCTCAAGCCCTGCATCGAGGAGTTCTGGAAGAATGGCCATCAGACGCTTTTCTATGCGGAGGGCCGCTGGAAGCATCATTTCGATACGTTCCGCGAACTGCCCGAGCGCAGCATCGTTTTCCATTGCGATCAGGACGACATCTTCGAGGTCCATCGCAAGCTGCACGATAAGTTCGCCATCAGCGGAGGCATTCCGAACATCATGCTCAGCTACGGCACGCCGGAGGAGGTGCGAGAATTCTGCCTGCGGGTCATCAAGGAGGTGGCCAAGGACGGCGGCTACATCCTGGACGCCGGCGCGATCATGCAGGACGACACGAACGTCGAGAACATGAAGATGATGACGCAGGTCTGCCGCGAGCACGGCGTCTATGCGTCAGGCACGTATCAGGCACCGACCGATACGCCGCCGTGCGACCTGCCCTCATCCGTGGAGTCACGCAAGAAGGTGACAGGCATGGCGGGCCGAAAAACGCCGAAAGTCAAGCCGGGCGTATGTCTTCCCTGGGAGCAGCGTGTCAAAGACCTGCCCGAAATCACCGGCGATCCGGCCATGGTCCAAAAAGTCTGGGAAGACATCGACGCGCTGGGAAATATGTATATCTGGCAGATGCTACTGTCGTTCTAAACCGTTCGTAGTGACGCCGTAAGGCGTTTGTTCTATATGCCCTTACGGGCACACTACGAACCAAGGTGTCAGGCTTGGCAAAGGAAGATGAATATGGCACTTAATCGGCGTCAGTTTCTCAGGTCAACGGCTTACGGATTGCTTACAGCTACCACTGGGACGCTTCTGGGCACAAGTTGTCAAAGCACGCAGAACAGCAACCCAGCAGGCCAGAAGAAAGTGATCGTGGGAGGTCACCCCTGGGTCTATGCGGCCACGCAGCCAAAGAACGACATCTACCCGATCCTCGACCAGATCTTCGCCGACATGAGTTATGCGGGCCTGGACGGAATCGAGCTGATGCACACGGCGCTGCGCTACCCCGACGCGGTCGAGCGCATCGCAGCACTCTCGAATGAGCACAGTCTGCCGGTCATGGGCACGTCCTTCGGCGGGGCGATATGGGACCGGACGCAGCATGAGACCGTCTTTGAAGACGCCCGTGTCGTCGTGACGCGACTGTCCGAGCTGGGCGGGCGGACGCTCGGCACGTCCGTGGGCAAAACGCCGCAACCCAAGACAGCCGAACAGTTGGACGCACAGGCGGAACTTCTGCGCCGGATCATAAACCTCTGCCACGACAACGGCATCGAAATGAATCTGCACAACCACACGTACGAAGTAGAAGACGATATGCACGACCTGCGCGGAACGCTCGCACGGATTCCGGAGGTCAAGCTGGGCCCCGATCTTAACTGGCTTTTGCGGGGCGGTGTCGATCCGGTGAGTTTCATCGAAGCTTTCGGCGACCGCATCGTGTTCCTGCACATCCGAGATCAGAACGCTGACGGAACGTGGTCCGAAGCGGTGGGCGAAGGAGACATGGACTACGTCGCCATCGGCCAGGCGCTGCGCTCCGCTCGCTTCCAGGGTGATGCCGTGATAGAGCTTGCTCATGAACGCAACTTCAAACCGACCCGGCCGCTGCGAGACAGCCTCAGGATGAGCCGGGCCTATATCAGGAAAACCTTGGGCTTCTGAGCCTCTATGGAGGATGCGAATGAATCACCCCATTGCACGTCGGTCTTTTCTCAAGCATGTGGCAGCGGTGGGCACTCCAGGTCTGGTATTACCGTACATCGTCCGTCCCTCGGCGCTGGGTAAGGCCGGATCCGTCCCAGCCGGCGAGCGGATTACC
>DATKWR010000311.1:0-3528 GCA_035529475.1 Sedimentisphaerales bacterium
GGCCGGGAATCTCGTTTAGTTCCTGAGTCCACAGCGTGCCGTTTCTCTCAAATTCGACCTTGTCTGGGTATATCTTGACAACTGTGACGCCGTAGATACTATCCCCTTCACGGACCGCCTGGCTGTCGACAAGGGCGGTGAAGCCGTCTTCGCCGGAGACTATGCCGCGTATCAGTCCCCTTCGCCCTGTTGCCAGCAGCTTCTTAACAAACTTGCTGACCGTCGCCCTTTGATTCGGCATCAAGTCGGTCTGGAATAGAACGCCCCAAGTACCACCGGCGACCACGAGAAGAGCGGCCAAAATCCAGAGCCTGTTCGTTTTCTTCACAGTCCGCATGACAGTCAGCCTTTATGAACGAGCTACGCCTTATGCACCTATGTACTTGTGTCTTTGATGCCCAGGTCGTCTTTTGTCAGGATGGCCTCGAATTTGAAACCAGCCCCGACGATGTTTTCTTCCGCGCCCTGTTTGCGGTCGATCACGCAGACGATCTTCTTGACCGTCGCGCCGGCTTCGGTAATGATCTTCGCCGCTTCGAGGACCTGGCCACCGGTCGTGGCGATGTCCTCGACGAGCAGGACGACGTCGCCCGCCTTCAGGACTCCCTCAACCATTTTGCCGGTTCCATAACCTTTCTTGCTGTTGCGGATGATGACCCAGTTTTTGCCGGATTCCATCGCCGCCGCCGCCGCGAGAGCCACGCCGCCCAATTCGGCGCCGCCTATCAGGGTGACATCGTCGCTCACGTGCCGCGCAAACTCTTTACCAAGCGCTTTGAGTATGTCCGGGCGGGTCTCGAAAAGATATTTGTCGAGATAGTATTTGCTGCGCTTGCCGCTGCGAAGGACAAAATCGCCTTCCAGATACGCCGTCTCTTTTATCCGCTTGATCAGTTGTTTTCTGGTCATTTTTCGTGCCTCGGGATTCGCGTGGCTCGTCGCACTGCGAGATTCACACATTCAGCTCCACTTTTCTGTTGAGTTGCTTTTGGTATCTTCTGCGTATCGGTGTCAGGACACCGCTGATGAATTCATCGACCTGCTGGGCGGCTCGGCCGATGTAACTGGCCGGGTCCAGTATTTTGTCGAAATCGATTTTGGCAAAGGCAACGTCCGCCCTGAGCCGGCCGACCAGGTCGTTGGGCTTGCCCAGGTTCTTGACTTGGGCGGCGGCTGCGTGCGAGTGCAGCCTGATCTTCTCGTGCAGCTCCTGCCTGTTGCCGCCGGCTTTGACCGCCGCCATCAGGATATTCTCGGTGGCCATAAACGGCAGCTCCGCCGCGACGTGTGCGGCTATCACCTTCGGGTAAACCACAAGCCCGCCGGCAACATTGATGAGGATTTGCAGAATGCCGTCAACCGCCAGGAAGGCTTCCGGAATGACCACTCGCCGGTTGGCCGAGTCATCGAGTGTCCTTTCGAGCCACTGTTCCGAGGCGGTCATCGGCGGGCTGGAGGCCAGGCTCAAGACCAGCCGGCTCAGCGAAGTGGCCCTCTCGCACCGCATCGGATTTCTCTTGTAAGGCATGGCCGAGGAGCCGATTTGCGATTCTTCGAACGGCTCTTCGATCTCCTTGAGATTTGCGAGCAGCCGAACGTCGTTGCACATCTTGTGGGCCGATTGTGCGACGCAGGCCAGGGCGTTGACGGCGAGGGCGTCGATTTTTCGCTGGTACGTCTGGCCCGTCACGGCACAAATGCTCTTGAAGCCGAAAGCCGCCGCGACGGCTTTGTCGAGCTGCTTGACCTTGCTGTGATTGCCGTCGAAAAGGGCCAGAAAAGAGGCCTGCGTGCCGGTGGTGCCTTTGACCCCTCGAAAGGGCAGCGTATCGAGCCGATGCTCGATTTCCTGCAGGTCCATCACAAACTCATAGCACCACAGCGTCGCCCTTTTTCCCACGGTGGTCAACTGGGCGGGCTGATAGTGTGTAAAGCCGAGCGTTGCAAGCGAGCGGTGCTTCTTCGCGAATTTGCCTAACAGGTCGATAACCGCCGCCAGCTTGGCCGCGATGAGCTGGAGGGCATTTCGCATGATAATCAAGTCGGCGTTGTCACCGACGTAGCAGCTTGTTGCGCCGAGGTGGATGATCGGCTCGGCTTTTGGCGCGGCGTCCGCGAACGCATAGACGTGCGCCATAACATCATGGCGGAACTGCTTCTCGTAGCGCGCGGCCTTCTTGAAGTCGATATCGTCAAGGTGCCGGGCCATCTGCTTTATCTGGCCCTGGCTTATATCCAGGCCGAGCTTCTTCTGCGCCTTAGCCAGCTCCAGCCACAGCCTGCGCCACGTGCTGAATTTCTTCTGGGCCCCAAACAGCTCAGCCATTTCCCTCGAAGCATTCCTCTCAACGAGCGGACTTGTGTAAATGTCTTTGTTCCCAGTCATTCTTCTCCCGGTGTTAAAGCCGTAGGGTGGGGCTTGCCCCAC
The DNA here is from genome assembly GCA_035529475.1 of Sedimentisphaerales bacterium. GTDB lineage: Bacteria > Planctomycetota > Phycisphaerae > Sedimentisphaerales > Anaerobacaceae. The sequence continues at coordinate 2,429 of DATKWR010000311.1, forward strand.
CATCACCTAATCTTACCATTGAGTCTCGCATCACGTTTGGCCAGCAACCTCTCAATCTCTCTGATATCTTCGATGCTCAACTCCCAGTCCGCCGCGGGGGCGGTTTCGCGAATCTGGGCGGGCCGGCGCGCCCCGGCGATGGCGGCGGTGACTTCGGGCCGGCGCAGGACCCAGCTTATGGCCAATTGGGCGCAGGTCCGGCCGTTGCGCTCCGCGATTTTCCGCAGCCCATCAACAAGCTCAAGAGTCGCGCTGAATTGCGGCTCCTGAAAGTCGGCACTTCTTCTTCGGTGGTCATCTGGAGCCAGGCTTGCAAGTCGGGCGGCGTCGAACTTGCCGGTGAGCAGACCTCGCGCCATCGGGCTGTAGGCAACAACGCCAATGTTGTTCTGAGCACAGTAGTCCAGCAACTCATCCTCCACCTCGCGACGCAGCATGCTGTAAGGCGGCTGAAGCGAAGCGACCGGGTGAATCTTCTGCACGCGCTCGAGTTGCTCCACCCTAAAGTTCGAGGCGCCGAGATAGCGAACCTTGCCTTCCTCGCACAACCTGGCCATTTCCTCCCACGCCTCTTCAACATCTTCGTCAGGATCGGGCCAGTGCATTTGATAGAGATCGATGACCTCGACGCCAAGTCTCTTGAGGCTGGCGTGACACTCCCCTCGGATGCTTTCTTGTTTCAGGCAGGTCACTTTCTCCTCTTTTTCGTTCCACAGGATTCCACACTTGGTTGCGATAAGGGGCGTTTCGCTTTTTTGTCTGAGGGCTTCTGCGATAAGCTCCTCGGAATGGCCCAGCCCATACGCTGGGGCGGTATCGATCCAGTTGATTCCCATCTCAAGGCCGGCTGCTATTGCGGCGATGGCTTCGCGGTCGTCCTGCGGCCCCCAGCCGTATTCCCACGGGCCGCCCATGGCCCAGGTACCCAGGCCCACGGTTGTCAGTTCGAGGTCGGTATAGCCTAATTTCCTTGTTTGCATAATGTCGCGCTTCAAAATACCCGTGTGTTCGCACAATAGCATATTCTGAGCTTGGGCGTTTATCAACACTCTGCCCGCGCAAAACCGCGCGAGCAGCTAATCCACTAACAGGACGTAGGT
>DATKWR010000312.1:0-2677 GCA_035529475.1 Sedimentisphaerales bacterium
CTCGCGAAAGTCCGGATAGCTTTTGCAGTCGCCGTTGCCGTACCGCTCGTCCACGATCTTCCTGGCTCTGTCACAATGGGTCTTGTCAACGTCACAGACGGCCACCATCTGCACCTCCGGCTTGCTCAGGAACCCCTGCATGTCGCCGGTCCCCTGCGAGCCGACCCCGATGGCGCCCATGACGATTCGATTGCTCGGCGCGTCAGCACCAAAAACCGACGATGGAACAACTGTCGGCAGGACAATGGTGGTTCCCGCCGCGGCAGCCACTGCCGTCAGGAAGTCCCTTCGAGTGTAGCTGGCTGATCTGTTCATAGTATTCTCCTGTTCACAATTCGGCCAGACCGAGGATAAGAAAGCATCGCAGCCGTCCGGGTTTTGCCTCAGCCCGGATCATGGTATCACAATCCGTTGGCTTTGCAATAGCCAGACGACTCCGGCATTTCCTCCGGAGCGGCTGGAATTGTCCGCAGGAGGCGGGAATTGTGCGATTTTGCCGGTTTATCTCCCAATTCCGGCTCATTTTCACGATGGCGATTGTATTTCTCTGGCTCGAACCAGAACGACGAAAAAGCACGCCATCGCTGATATGGCCAGGACCAGGCTCCAGGCGGGGGCAAGACCGAGGGTGCTGGGAAGATAGGCAAACAGCAGCGCGATCCCGGCGACAAACAGGCTATAAGGCAGTTGGGTCCGGACGTGCTCTATCAGGTCGCATGAGCTGGAGACGGAGCTCATGATCGTCGTATCGGAGATAGGCGAGCAGTGGTCTCCGAAGATGGCGCCGTCCAGCACCGCCCCGATGCTAATCATCGTGGTCAGGCCGTAAACGCCGCCGTCGAGTGCGAAGGCAATCGGAATAGCCGTCGGCAGAAGAATCGCCATGGTTCCGTAACTGGTCCCGGTCGCAAACGACGTAACTGAAGCCACGAAGAAAAGAGCCGGGCCGAACCAATGAGGCGAGACTCGACCCGCCAGAATGGCCGCCAGGAACTTTCCGGTATCGAGACGATCGCAGCAATTCTTGAGCGACCAGGCAAGAATCAGTATAGCGAAAGGCAGCATGGCCCGCCGGACGCCTCGCTTGAAACAGCTCGCAATGACGGGCAGGCGCAACGGTCCGGACAGTTGCGAGAACAGCAAGGCCAGCGCTAAGCCGAACAAGGCTGCGCAATCCAAAATGAAATGTGTGTGTTGGGAGGCACTTATGACGTCACGCCAGTAAATCAGGCTCAGCAGCGAGCCGCCTTGCGTGAGCTTGGCCGGGCCGCCTCCATCGACCCAAAGCCCGGCGACGTGAAACGCGATAAGCCCGGCCATCGGCACAAGGGCATTGATCGCCCGCCCGCTCTCGGGACCGGGCACCTGATTCTCGGTACTCGGCGCGGGGTCGGCATCCCGATTCGAGCGTCGAGCCAGGTCCTCGGAAGTCTTCATCGGACCGAAATCCCGGCCGACGATTGCCTGCAGGAAGACAAATGCAATCATCAGCCAACAATAGAAGCGGAAACTCAGGGCGTCAAAAAACAACGCGTATCCGCTCTTATCCATGCCGAGATTGTCGGCAACCTGGCCCAGAAGCCCCACCTCGTAAGCGATCCACGTGCTGACTACTGCCAGGCCGGCAATGGGCGCACTGGTCGCATCCACAAGAAAAGCGAGCTTCGCCCGGCTGACGCGAAACCGGTCGGTGATCGGCTGCATCATCGAGCCGACGATGATGGCATTCGTGTAGTCGTCGATGAAGCAGAGTATTCCCATCAGAGCCGTGGCCAGTTGGGCGGATTTCCGGCCCCTGACCCACTTCAGGAGCCACACAATGATTCCCCTGAACCCGCCCGAGGCGACGAGAAGCTCGATCATCACAAAAATGGGCGGGATGAAGGCAAGAATCTGAAGGTTCGATTTGTCGGTGACTGTATGGATTACGTGAATACCCGCGGTCTGGAACCCTTCGGCCCAGGCGCCCGCACTGAGCGGGGCCTGCGGAACCGCAGCGAGCAAGCCCCCGGCCAGAATCGCGATTCCCAGGCTCAAAATGACGTGCCGCGTCAGAAAAGCCAGCACAATCGCCAGTACCGGGGGAACGACACTGAACCACACCACCCCCTGCCCATCGCCCCCGCCCGACGGCGCAAAATAAGCCGCAAGGCCGCACAAGACGGCAAAGATTACGATCGCTGCAACACCTCTTGTAAGCGTTCCTGATTTCAATTCACTGCTTATCAAGTCCGTTCTGTCAGGCCTGCCTCAGCCATCGGGCGACCTCCAGCAAGCCTGGACGCTTGCCGTACATTAGAATGCCGGTTCGGAAGACCTTTGCGGCTACCCACATCGTCACCAACACAGTAGCTGCCAATAACACTATCGAAGCAAGCACCTCGACCATTGGAACCTCGAAGCCGGCTGAAAGCCGGAGGATCATAATCATCGGCGTGGTCGGCGGAAAGAACGAGAATCCTCTGGCTAACGCGCTGCCCGGTTCGCGCAGAATATTCTGCCATGCGATCAGCGGCACCACGCAACAGAGCATCACAGGCATCATCAGGCTCTGCGTCTCTTTTATGGTATTGCAGATCGAGCCGACCCCTACCATAAAAGAGCCAAAGAACAAAAAAGCAAGGACGTAATAGACGACAAAATACGGCAGCATGGCCGGAGCGATCTCAACGGTCAG
>DATKWR010000313.1:0-2885 GCA_035529475.1 Sedimentisphaerales bacterium
CGACGTAGAGATCGAGGAGGCGGCGTATCATCTTCTGGTACTGGGTATGGTGATTCCTGGCCTGCTTCTTGAAAAAATCCACAGAACTCTTGCTCAGTCCGATAGTGACTTTGACCTGCTCTTCGTTGAACGCCAGCTCATCGGGGGAGGGAAGGAAATCATCCACGACCCTGACATCACCCAAGGGCTCATCCGTGTATCTTGTTTTGTTCTTCATAAATCCGCCTTGCAAACGGTTTCGGACGCTCAGATCATATCGTAGTCGTAAGGTTTTCGCATCGGACGCGCGATGTACGTACTGGCTTCGGCATCGCCGACGAACTGTTCCTTGGCGGGGTCCCAGTTGAGTTTTCGGCCCAGGCGAATGGCGATCACGCCCAGGTGACACAGGCTCGCGGAGCGATGGCCGACCTCGGCGGGACATATCGGGGTCTTGCGCGATTTGACGCAATCGATGAAGTTGCCCATGTGATCGTTGCTGAGATATACGTGCCTGGTGTCGTCGGGGAGTTTCTCGGTGAGAATCTGCCGGTCGCTGGCGTTGATGACGCCCCGCGTGACCCATATCCATCCGTCGGAGCCGTGGAATTTGATGCCGTGCTGCTGGCCCTTGGGGTCCTTGACGCCGCCGTGCCATTCGCTGGCCGTTGTGCTCCTGCAGGTATGAACGACGCCGTTGGCATAGGTATATGTCACTTCGTACTCGCTTGCCGCGGTGAAGCCGCCGGGGATCATGTCGATCAGTTGCTTACCTTCAATGCTGACGGGACCCGAGCCGTCCTGGTCCAGGGCCCAGAGGACGATGTCGTTGTGGTGCGCGCCCCAGTCGGTCATCGTGCCGCCGGAGTAGTCCCACCAGTAGCGGAAGCTGAAGTGCGTTCGCTCCTTGACGTATTCGACTTTGGGCGTCTGGCCCATCCAGAATTCGTAGTCGAATCCTTCCGGGACCGCAGAGGTCTTGAACGGGCCCTGTCTCAGGCCGGCGGGCAGCCAGACTTCGACCTTCTCGATTTTCCCGATTCGCCCATTGCGAACGAGATCGCACGCCAATCGGAAATGGATGCTGCTGCGCTGCTGGGTCCCGGTCTGGAGGATGCACCCGGTCTGGCGTTGAACTTCGACGAGCCGTTTGCCTTCGTCGATGGTCAGCGTGAGTGGCTTCTCACAGTAAATGTCCTTGCCCGCCTTCATGGCGGCCATGGCGACCAGCGTGTGCCAGTGGTCAACCGTGCCACAGATCACGGCATCGACGTCCTTGCGCTCCAGGAGCTTGCGAAAGTCGGCGTAGCCTTCTGCGCCGGGGAAATCCTTCCGGGCATTGGCCAAGTGGCCGGCGTCAACGTCACAGACCGCGACGATCTGGCCATATTTCTGTGCGTTCCTTGCGTCGCCTCTGCCTTGTCCGCCGCAGCCGATCAACGCAAGGTTGATCCTCTCGCTGGGCGGTGTTTCGGATTTAGCCCCCGCCCCCAACAGCGGGCGATAAGGCACCAGTAACGAGAAAACAGCCGCACTGCCGGCGGTTCTTATAAAATTGCGACGTGACGTGATGGGGTCATGGATCTTCATCATAATCTCCCGAAAAATCCTGGTAGGGTGGGCCTCGGCCCACCGATCCGACTCTTAACAAGAATACCCCAGAAGGACCCACGATGCAAGAGTGAAGAGGGAAGTCAGAAGGCCGAGGCGGACAACAGAACATAGACCTCTGGCTTTCGATATCCGACGTCCGACCTTGGTGGCACAAGTAAGTACTCCCGAACAATCTCAAAATTCTCAAGTAACACCGGTGAGTCAGAACAACAAGGCGAGAACAGCTATATGAACCCAATTCAATAGCCTTGCATCTTCCCGCCGATTTGCGCTGCAAGTGTGTGAAGCGTGCTTTTATCGGAAGATGTGCTACACACTTGGCTGCGACCGTAGTTCAAGTAATCCCCCTTCTGGGAATTGCCGATATATGATTTGCGAGAACCCTGACTTCATTGACAAATCACAAGCATTTAGAGAGGCCATTATGAAAAATGCAGGTACACACAAGTGCCTCGAGTTTTAGAGGAACACAGAAAATGAAACAACCAACAAAGAAACAGAGAATTGGTTTGACGGTCAGTGCCGTGTGGATATTGCTGGGCTTGGTATATTTTTTGGAAGGTAGTGACCTCCCATTTCCACCTGGCCTGTTCATACTATTTGCAATTCTGCCGGTTCTAATAGGTTGGGCGATTTGGTGGATTTCGAGAGCTAACCAGAAACCTGATCAGTCGAAAGATTCTTAGGTGGTGTGGACATGACACTTAAAACGTATAACTCCTACCGGATTGCGGTGATTATCTGTCATGAAGGAGATAACCATGCATCTGTGGACATGGCAGAAAAAACGATTTAACATAGGGGACGAGAGCACTCCAGTTGGGAGCTTTGGGCACTCGGAGTATCTTAATAATGCCTATATCCCTAAATCAGAGCGAGATCATTTCAAGTTGCAATATGGTAAGCTTTTCAAGAGATTAGGAACCCCTCAGTTTCACTGGTACTACACCGAAGAAAATGAGGCAACAGGCGGTGAAGATGAGTCTTCGATATTTGGCTGCGAGTTGTGGGAGGTGGCCGCACCGGATGAGAAGGTTTTCAAGAGGGTCTGCAATAAGGCATGGTACTATCTGTTGTATCCCTCAAAACGAACTCAAGTAGCAGAACACGAGCGGAGTCACCATGCGTTTTGGGCGAAGATGAAATCCGAAAGTGAATTGTGGGATAGACTATTCTTGGATGAAACTGTAGAAGGATGCACAAGTGTGCTACTACGTCACCCACTGGAAGGTTCTTGGATAGTAAGGAATCCGATCAAAGAAGGTAAATGGTGGGAAACTAAGAAGCAAAAT
>DATKWR010000314.1:0-6703 GCA_035529475.1 Sedimentisphaerales bacterium
GAGGCCCGATTGGGCGCGATGGCCGAGCACATCACGACGATCGAAAAATCCATGAAGGAAATCGAGAGACTCTCGGCCGAGGCAAAGCCTAATATGAACCAGATCGTCCGCTGGGTGAACAACAAGGAACAGCATGCCGACGAGTTCAGCGAAATAGTCACGTACTATTTCATGGCCCAGCGTGTGAAGCTGCCGGTCGAAGGAGACACGAAGGCCTACAACGATTACATTAAGAAGCTGACCCTGCTGCATCGCATGCTCGTGCACGCCATGAAGGCCAAGCAGACGACGGATCTGGCCAACGTTCAGGAGCTTCGGTCGCTGCTGGAACAGTTTCACGGCGCGTATTCAGGCAAAGCCGGTTGAAGGCCGGGAGCATTGACGGAAATGAGGAACACTATGGCAGATACGAAGAATACCATCACATTCAAAGGCAAGCCGCTCGCGTTGGCGGGGGATCTACCCAGGGTAGGCGATGCGGCGCCGGATTTTGCCGTGCTCGACAACGACCTGTCCGCCGTGAAGTCGTCGGCCCTCAGCGGTAAAACGCTGGTCATTTGCTCGGTGCCCTCGCTGGATACGCCGGTTTGCGATACGGAGGTCCGAAAGTTCAACGAGCACGCGACCTCGCTCGGCAACGACATCGCCGTGCTGGTCATCAGCATGGACCTGCCGTTCGCCCAGAAACGGTGGTGCGGGGCGGCGGGCATCAAAAACGTTCAGACCCTTTCGGACCACCGGGATGCGAGTTTCGGCAACGCCTACGGCGTCCTGATAAAAGATCTTCGACTTTTGGCTCGGGCCGTCTTTGTAGTGGACAAAGACGGTCGTATCCGTTACATACAGGTCGTCCGGGAGTTGTCGAATGAGCCCGATTATGAGGCGGCGTTCAAAGCGCTGAGAGAAACACAGAAATGAGGAAGTTAAAGCCAAACGTCTATTCGGTCGGAGCCATCGATTGGGATGCACGGTTGTTCGACAGGTTGATTCCGCTGCCGGACGGGACAAGCTACAACTCGTACCTGATCCGCGGCAGTGACAGGACGGCATTGCTTGATACGGTCGATCCGGCCAAGACGGACGTTTTGCTCGGCAGTCTTGCCGGCGCCGGGGTGGCCAAGATCGATTACGTCGTCGCGCACCACGCGGAGCAGGACCACTCAGGCTCTCTGCCTGACGTCCTGCTGATTTATCCGGACGCCAAAGTGGTGACAAACCCCAAGTGCAAGCAGATGTTGATCGATCTGCTTGGCATCGATGAAGAGAGGTTCGTCACGGTCGAGGACGGGCAGGAGCTTTCATTGGGGGACAAGACGCTGCACTTCGTCCATACGCCGTGGGTTCACTGGCCCGATACGATGAGCACGTACGTCCCCGAGGACCAAATCCTGTTCTCCTGTGATTTCTTCGGCGCGCATCTTGCCACAAGCAGTCTGTTTGTTGACGACGAGGCTATCGTGGGCGAGTCGGCCAAGCGGTACTACGCCGAGATCATGATGCCGTTCCGCAAGCAGATCCGTGCCAACCTCGCAAAGCTCGACAAGTTGAGAATTGAGATGATCGCTCCGAGTCATGGACCCGTGTACGACAAGCCTAAGCTCATTGTCGATGCGTATAAAGACTGGGCATCGGACGCCGTCAAGAACGAGGTCGTCGTCGCCTATGTCTCCATGCACGGCAGCACGGGCAAAATGGTGTCTCACTTTGTCGAGGCCCTGATGGAAAGAGGCATTAAAGTAAAACAGTTCGAGCTCGCCTCCGTCGATATCGGCAAACTCGCGATGGCTCTGGTCGATGCCGCAACGGTGGTCATCGGCTCGCCCACGGTTCTGATCGGGCCGCATCCATGTGCGGCGTACGCAGCCTTCCTGACCAACGCGCTGCGGCCCAAGACCATGTTCGCATCGATCATCGGCTCTTACGGCTGGGGCGGTAAGACTGTCGAGCAGTTGACGGGCCTGATGAGCAATCTCAATGTCGAGATTCTCGAGCCCGTGCTGGCAAAAGGCGACCCGAAAGAGGGTGATTTTCTCGCCCTGGAGAGGCTCGCCGATGAGATCCTGACCAAACACAAAGAAGCGGGAATCGTAAATTGACATTCACAGAGTACGAAAGGGATTGAACAATGGCTGAGAAACTTGAAATCTACAAATGCGCAACGTGCGGAAATATCGTCGAGGTCCTCCACGGGGGAGCCGGCGAGCTGGTCTGCTGCGGCGAACCGATGGAGCTTCTGGACGAAAAAACGATGGATGCCGCCAAAGAAAAACACGTCCCCGTCATTGAGAAGATCGACGGCGGCTACAAAGTAAAAGTCGGTTCGGTGCCTCATCCAATGGAGCAAGAGCATCTCATCGAATGGATCGAGCTGTTGGCCGACGGCAAAGCCTACACGCAGTTCCTCGAGCCGACCATGCCGCCGGAAGCGACGTTCCACGTGGAAGCGGGTTCTGTCAGCGCAAGAGAGCACTGCAACGTGCATGGGCTGTGGAAGGGATAGGCAATGATTAATAAAAAGATGGAAGAAGCCTTGAATGGACAGGTGAACGCCGAACTGTATTCGGCCTACCTGTACCTGTCAATGGAGTCGTACTTCAAATCCCTGAATTTGAACGGCTTCGCCAATTGGATGCGCGTACAGACGCAGGAAGAAATCGTGCACGCGACGAAGATTTATGATTTCATCAACGAGCGGGGCGGCAGGGCGATTCTGAAGGCGATCGAAGGACCGACGACGACGTGGGATTCACCTCGCGCGGTTTTCGAGGCGGCCTACAAGCACGAGCAGAAGGTCACGGGTCTGATCAACGATCTGGTCGATCTGGCGATCAAAGAGAAAGACCATGCGAGCAACACCTTCCTGCAGTGGTTTGTCAACGAGCAGGTCGAAGAAGAGGCGTCCGCCGACCAGATCGTTCAGCAGCTTAAAATGATGGAGAGCGCGCCGGGCGGATTGTTCATGCTCGACCGCGAACTGGCTCAGAGGGTCTTTACGCTCCCTCCAGCGCAAGGACAGTAATACGATGACTTGTTTTACTGCGGGCGACATTTTCGATGTAGCCGAGGCCATCGAGCGAAATGCGTCAGAGTTCTATCGCGAAGCGGCCGGACGATCCTCGGACGAAGAAACAAAGAAGTTGTTGCTCCATATCGCTTCGGCAGAGGATGGGCATCTTAAGACATTTCAACACATGAGAGAACCGCTCAGCACCGACGATGGAATCCTCGTCTATGAGGCGGACAGCCGGTCCGTGATGTATTTGCAGACGATGGCCGATGCGCGCGGCTGGGAGGGCCGCAAGAGTCCTCTCGAAGAACTCTCAGGCGAGGAAACACCCAGGCAAATCATCGAGATCGCCCTGAATTCTGAAAACGAGTCAGTCGCTTTCTACTCCGGCTTGAGGAGCCTGGTCCTTACTGAAGCAGACAAGGAAACAGTCGAGAAAATTATTCTTGAAGAACTCGGACACATTAGCGCGCTCCTCAAGAAGTTGAAGTCCCTTGGATAGCTGACCCGACAGAGAGAGAGGATACAGGTCCGGGTGCGCGATGACGGAACATCTGATTCTTCGATGTCTGCCTGGTGTTCTGTTTGATGAAAGGCTCAGCGGCAAAACCAGGAAATAATGAATTGGAAATCGCGCGTTGGATTTCCGCCGCTCAAGAAAGGAGATTCGAAAATGAGTCAATCAGAAAAATTAACCACCGCATTCGGCATAGCGGTTGGCGACGACCAGAACTCTCTGACTGCCGGTAGCCGTGGGCCAGTACTCATGCAAGACGCTCATCTTCTGGAGAAATTGGCTCACTTTGACCGCGAACGCATTCCTGAACGGGTGGTGCATGCCAAGGGGGCTGGAGCGGGGGGCTACTTTGAGGTCACTGCGGACGTGACCAAATACACCAGGGCCAGGTTCCTTTCTAAAGTGGGCAAGCGAACTGAGGTTTTTGCCCGTTTTTCCACCGTCGGCGGTGAAAAAGGCTCTGCAGATGCTGCGCGAGATCCACGCGGTTTTGCGGTCAAATTCTACACGGAGGAAGGCAACTACGACTTTGTGGGCAACAACACGCCCGTATTTTTCATCCGCGACCCTCTCAAGTTCGCGGATTTCATCCACACCCAGAAACGCCATCCAGCCACCAACTGTCCGGATCCGGACATGTTCTGGGACTTCCTTTCGCTGACGCCGGAGTCCATCCACCAGGTCACAATCCTGTTCTCCGACCGGGGCACACCCGCCACGTACCGCCATATGAACGGCTACAGCAGCCACACCTTCAAGTGGTACAACACTAAGAATGAGTACTTCTGGGTGCAGTATCATTTCAAAACCGATCAAGGCATAAAAAACCTTACTCGGGAGGAGGCGGCCCGCGTGGCAGGTGAGGATCCCGATCACGCCACGAGAGATCTATATGATGCTATCGAGCAGGGCAAGTGTCCGAGCTGGACGCTCAAGATGCAGATCATGACCCCCGAACAGGCAGAAGACTACCGATTTGACATCCTTGACATAACAAAGGTCTGGCCCCACGGTGATTTTCCTTTGATCGAAGTCGGTCGCCTGGTCCTGGACCGCAACCCCAAAAACTACTTCGCCGAAGTCGAACAGGCGGCCTTTTGCCCCGGTAATCTGGTTCCCGGAATTGCCGCCTCGCCGGATAAGATGTTGCAGGCACGTATCTTCTCGTATCATGATACCCACATCCACCGTCTGGGACCGAACTATCACCTTATCCCAGTGAACGCACCTAAGGCGGCCGCCGAGAAAAGTTACCAACGCGATGGTTCCATGCGTGTTGACGGTAACGGCGGTTCCGGCCCGAATTACTGGCCTAACAGTTTCGCAGGACCGGCACCGGACCCCGACTCCCTGGAGCCGCCGTTTGACGTATCCGGCCAAGCAGCGCGCCATGCCTTCGCACACCCCAACGACGATTTTGTACAAGCTGGCAGTCTATACCGCGACGTCATGAGCCATGAGGATCGCGACCACCTGGTCGGGAACATTGTAAGTCACCTCAATGGCGCTCAGAAACGAATCCAATTGCGCCAGGCGGCATTGTTCTACAAAGCAGACCCTGAGTATGGTCAGCGCGTGGCCAAAGGGTTGGGGCTGGACGTCAAGAAAGTCGAGACACTGGCCGAGATGTCCCAGGCAAACAGGGCCAAAGCCACGGCTACATGAGCGTGGACTCTGAGTTTCTATATCGAGCGGATGATCGCAGAACCGCAACTGAAAGGAAAGCAATAATGAGTATGCCGTTTAACGCCGATGAAATTTTCGAGATGGCCGAACACATAGAACGAAACGGGGCCAAGTTTTACCGCAAAGCGGCGGACAAATTCACCGCTTTGCGCAAGCTCCTGCTGGACCTTGCGGTCATGGAAGACGAGCATGAGAAGATTTTTGCTGCGATGCGCACGGAACTGTCCGGCGAGGAAGCCGACCCGCCCGTTTTCGATCCGGACGGCGAAGCCCAGATGTACCTTCGCGTGATGGCCGACGGTCACGTGTTCAACCTGAAGGCCGACCCTGCCGAGAAGCTGGCCGACGTCGAGACAGCGGAAGACCTGTTGAAAATGGCAATGGGCGTGGAGCGGGACTCTATTGCGTTCTATGTCGGTTTGCGGGAATCCATATCGCGCAAAGCGGGCAGAGACAAGGTTGAGGGCATCATCAAGGAAGAGATGAAGCACGTCGCGGTCCTGAACGAACGATTGGAAGCGATAAAGCAGGCGGGATAGCGGCGTGAGGCCCGATGTATGAGGCACCCTCAGTGGTGAGGTGAGAGAGAAACGCCAATTCGAGAGAGACTTCAAAACAAGGAGCCAAGAGTATGAAGAAGTACAAGTGTACGATGTGCGGATACGTCTATGACCCTCAGGTGGGGGATCCTGATAACGGCGTCCAACCCGGCACCGCATTCGAGGATTTGCCGGACGAGTGGGTGTGCCCGGACTGCGGGGTCGGTAAAGAGGAATTCGAACCGCTCAAACATTAATGCAAAATTGAAGTTAGGCATACTTTTGGAAAGAAAAAATCTTCTGTTTCGATTTTTTCTTTCTAAAACACCGTGCGTAACGTTTGGCTCGACAATGTGTTCTCATGCGATACCCCATTATTTTCAGAAAATCGTGAAACGGATTTTCTGAAATAATATATGCCTAACTTCGATTTTGCAGAAGTTCAGATATTAACCTCGCGGCGGCCTGATCGCCGGTGGTCCGCGAGACATCGCAAGAATCAGGGCACTGGACATGCAGGAAATCATACCGTCGGTGGAAAAATACGATGCTCTTTGCGCCGAAGAAGCTGCCGGCCCCAACGCGCTTGTCGTCTTTGGCGCATCCGGCGACTTGACGCACAGAAAGCTGCTGGGCAGCCTATTCAAGCTCTTTTCAGAGGGTTTGCTCAGCGAGCGTTTCTACTTCCTGGGCTCCGGCCGGAAGGAATTCTCTGATGCGCATTTTCGCGACAAGGCCGGGCAGTCGATCAGGGAACACTCGGACTCTTTGTCATCGGAAACCTTGGACGCTTTTGCAAGCAAGCTCTACTATCTGCCCGGCGATTACGACGACGAAGGCTTCTATCGGCGCATAAAAGCTCGATTGGCCGAGTTGAGTCAAAAGCATAACGTCCATGAAAGTGTGGTGTTCTACCTGGCGGTCCCTCCCGCTGTTTACCCCGTCATCGTCGAA
>DATKWR010000315.1:0-2926 GCA_035529475.1 Sedimentisphaerales bacterium
CCACGGCGATATGGTAGGCTCGCATGGCTACAAGGCCAAACGCTGGCCCCACGAGGAATCGGCGCGTGTACCCTTGCTGATTCGTTATCCGCGTGCGATTCGTGCGGGACAGGTCATTGCCGACCCTTTCAGCACGGTGGATGTCTATCCAACGCTGGCCGCCCTGGCGGGCATCAAGCCGCCTACTGGCATCGATGGTCTTGACTACTCGCCTCTGTTGACGGGCAAGAGCACCGCCTCGCCGCGCGATTACGTCTTCCTTCAGATGCTGTATGCTTACGTGCCCTGGCCCGGCTGGCGAGCCCTTCGCACGCGCCAATACAGCTATGCCCGCACGGGCAAAGGGCCGTGGCTGCTGTTCGATATGGCCAAGGACCCTTACCAGATGAACAACCTGATTGACGACCCGGCCTCCAGGGGCCTTGTCCAGGAAATGGACAAGCGCCTGGCCTCCATTATGAAGGAAACAGGCGATTCATGGGACCTCAAGGCCACTACCGGCGACCTGGCAAATTGGGTCCCCGGCGGCGGCAAGCAAAAAAGCCAGAACCTCGGCGTCCCCTGGCCCGGCGGCCAGATACAAGCCCCTAACGAAAAAAAAACCAGCCCCGCCAAGGAAAAAACAGGCCGGAAGAAAAAGAAGGCCAGTAACGCCGGGGCAAGCGAGGGCAAGTGACCCGCGTGCGAAATACAAAATGACCTCAACAAAAGAGAGGAACAAGTAAGGCGACCCCGGATTTGCGGAATACTTTATGTCATTGCGAGGAGGCCGAAGGCCGACGCGGCAATCTTCTGCTCAATTGGGATGGGACCTTAATGACCCATTACTGGGTTCACATGATGACAAATCGCAACAAGACGGTCATCTACACAGGTGTTACTAACGACCTGAGTAGAAGAGTTCAGGAACATAGAACCAAGGAAGGTTCTTCGTTTGCGAAAAAGTACAATGTCACGATGTTGGTGTATTACGAATCGTTCAGCCGCATTCATGATGCGATAGCCGCAGAGAAGAAAATTAAAGCCGGCTCGAGGGCCAAGAAGATCGCATTGATAGAAAGCGTTAATCCGGGTTGGAAGGACTTGTATGTTTGAAGATTGCTTCGCTGCGCTCGCAATGACATTCTTTCAACCCCCGTCATCGCAAGAGGTTGCGCTCGGCGGGCCCGTCCTCCGAGGTCGTGTCATTGCGAGGAGCGCAGCGACGCGGCAATCTTCTGCTTTCACATTTTTCCTGGAAATCTATGCCAAACAGTCCCAGGTGTGCTAAACTATGCGGTAGATTCGTACAATCGGCAACTTGTCTGCCCATGCGGATCGGCCAATTTGAAAGGGTACAACCATGTCAAAGTGTTTCCGAGCAGTTCTTGTGTTTGCAGCGGTTGTGGTTCTGTGCGGGCCGGCCGTCGGCCAGCAGGAAAGACGCGGCGGCGGTCGGGAGGGAGCGTGCGTCGGCGGGGAGGGATACCGGGAGGGCGCGGATTACGTCATCAAGCAGTTGCGACTGCGGCGTAACAGCGTCGTCGTGGATATCGGCGCGGGTGACGGCTGGTGGTCGTCGAAGATGGCCGAGAAGCTCGGACCCAAAGGCGTCATCCACGCCGGCGAAGTGGATCAGAAAAAAGTGGACGCCATGAAGCAGAAGTGGCAGGCGGTGCCTCAGATCAAGCCTTACCTGTGCCCGACGGACGGGACCGGCCTGGACGCGAACTCGGTCGATCTGGCCTTCATTTCCAAGACCTATCATCACTTTGCCGAGGGTACTCACGTTGACTACCTCAAGCATCTCAAGAAGGTGATCAGACCATCCGGCCAAGTCGTGATCATCGAGCGGCACGCCGACCTTGCAGACGGACGCGGCAAAGAGCATGCGTGGCAGCCGGGCCTGTTGGCCTACCAGGCCGAGCAGGCGGGCTGGATGCTGCTTCGATGTGAAATGATCCCGGGCAGTGACCACTTCGTGGCGGCATTCGTCCAACCGGAAGCCTTTGCCGAGCAGCTCGCAAAACGCCTCGCGCAGGCGAAAACAAAGCCGTCCAAAGGCGAGCAATAGCCCTTCGCATGTAGTCTCGATATTGTCAGCGTCGGGCGCGCCGCCCTTATTCCTGTTGACCAACAGAGTCGCACCGGCTAAGCTACAGACTGCGGACGCCGACCGAGCCGGTTCTGACGCATCGTGTTTTAGAAAGAAAAATAGAAAGAGAAGATTTTTCTTTCCAAAAGTATGCCTAACTTCAATTTTGCAGAAGCCTTAGAGTACCGTGACAGAAAGGATGACGGCATGAAGAAGCAAACCTCGATCTTCGCGATGCTTTCGATTTTTCTAAGTATCGCGTGCACTTCGTTCCCGACGCTCGCTCAGCCCGCGGAACATGAGCGCAAGGCGAAGCAAATCCTGGATGCAGCCGGTGTCAAGGGGGGGCTGGTGGCCCATATTGGCTGTGGCGAGGGCAAGCTTACGGCGGCGCTGCATGCAAACGACAGCTATCTCGTCCACGGTCTGGACACTGAAACGAAGAATGTACAGGCGGCTATGGACTACATAAAGTCACTTGGCATTTATGGCAAGGTATCCGTCGAGCGGTTGGCGGATGACCGTCTGCCGTATGTCGATCATCTCGTGAATCTTGTGGTGTCGGAAAACCTTGGTGCCATCCCCATGAAGGAGGTGATGCGGGTCCTGGCCCCTCGCGGGGTGGCCTACCTCCGGGAAAACGGCGAATGGCGGAAGACCGTTAAGCCTTGGCCGGACGACTTGGACGAGTGGACCCATTTCCTTCACGACGCATCAAATAACGCCGTGGCCCATGATACGCGGGTGGGCCCGCCCGGCCGGCTGAAATGGGTTTGTGGACCTCAATGGTCCCGGAGCCACGAGTTTATTTCGAGCTTGTGCGCGATGGTATCCTCACAAGGACGGCTCTTT
>DATKWR010000316.1:0-2441 GCA_035529475.1 Sedimentisphaerales bacterium
CATCGCAGGCAATGTACAGCTTGTCTTTGTAGGCAACCGGCGCAAAACGCACCGGCCCATCGGTGTAGAAGCGCCACTTCTCGGCGCCCGTTTCCGTGTCGTATGCCGTCACGTTGTCGCGGACCATTGAGCCGACGAAGACGGTCTTTCCCGCAACAACAGGCTCATACGAAGCATCGAATTGCAGCCTGTCCTGGCTCGCCGGCCAGGCGGGCCTCGGGGCGCCAAGCTCGCGAACCCACAGCAGATTCATCCGGGCCGGCAACTCTTCGGGAGACGATGCGCAGCGCCCCGCATCGTATCTCCACGTGGGCCAGTCATGTCCGTATGCACTCGCCGCGGAAAACCCGCAGACAAGAAGGATCAGCAAACAGAAGCGCCGGTTCATGCTGTCATCGACATTCCGGCCGCGGGTGAGTCTGTGAATCTTGTTCGACATAGAGTCCGTGCTCCAACGATTAGAGGATGAAGTTACATGCAGCAACATGCGGGATTACTTCAGAATTGGGCAGAGACCACACCCTTGCATAGTTTGCCCGACATGCGATCTACGGCTCCTGATAAAGTTACTCATTCTTTCAGGCTACCAGATCGCCGTCAGATTCGCAACCGATTTGTCGGCGTGGCTCTATGGCCGTGCTATAGGCCCCCTGTGTACCAGCGGAGCCGCACGTCGTCCCCCGTGGTTTCTTCGAGGGCGGTGACGTGGCCATCCAGCCACAGGATATTCGCTCGTCCGCCGGTCTTGTAGGGGTCGGAATATCGGGTATTGTGCCGGAAGATTTGTCGATAGGCATACGAACGACTGCCCCCTTTTCGATAGCTGGTCAGATTCATAGCGCCGGGAGTGTCATTATTGTGAAACCCATCGCTGGTGCCGCACTCCGGTCTTGGTTCAGCGTGGTCGGTGCAGAAAATGAATTCTGCGTGATGTTTTACCCTTTCCGTGTTCAAGCCCCTGGCCTTCTCATGGTGATTCAGGCCGAACGCCGCATTCTGAATGGCTGCTGAAGGATCGGGAACATCATATATCAATCGGGGGACGCGTATTAAGCTCGGACATCCGAAGATCTTCGTATTCTTGAGGTAGTCGAAGTAATAGACCCCCCAGTACGAGCTGCTGCTGCCGGCTTTGAGCCTATTGCCCGACGAATCGAACCAGAGAAATTGGTTGGCGCTGGCCGTATTGGGCAGCTTTCTTTCGTTGGCGTCCAGATACATTGCCACTGCCAATCCAATACTTCTCAGATTGCCTTTGCACATTGTCTCCCGCACCCGCTCCTTGGCCTTACGGTATGAGGGCAGCAGGATTGCCAGCAAAACGGCAATGATAGCAATCACCACGAGCAGCTCGATCAATGTAAACCCTCGCGATTTGCGTCCCATGTGTGTTCGTTCAAACTTCATCTCGGTCAGCCTCCAATAGCCTCGGTAAGAATATGTTAAAGCCAATCAACAGCTTGTTGTCAAGCAACCTATGCACAACACATGCCCTGAAGAACTCGCGTTCTTCTGAGCCACCCAAAGCTTGCTCTATGCAACTCCCTCCTTAAAGCAGAACTCATCAGAATTATCTATACATCGTGGCATACTTACCTACCATGCCCGACTTTTCCAGTGCCAATATACCAGATGCGTCTGGTAATTGCAACTACAAAAGAATCGCAGATAACGATTTTCCCGGCGCAGAGAAAGCACCTCATTTGCCCATAACAAGCCCTAAGACGCCCCCGGGGCACGTTTTATTGCGTAATTGGACCCACCTGGCCCATCAAATTCAGGGATTTCAGACCGTAGCGAGCGCGGGCCGGATATGGTATTCTACCGGAGAATAGCAGTAGCTCGGACGTGCGGGCGGGCTAGATAACTGAAATATCAAGCAAAGAAAGGGGCAAAGGGCTATGAACCAGGGAAAAACAACCAGAGCGAGTATGAGTTGCAAGAGCGTTGTCGTCGCATTGACAGCCGGCCTTCTGGTCTTCACTTCCGGTGCGATGGCACAGGAGAAGCTGGGCGATCTCGTGAGCGAAGGGGGCTTCGACTGGATAATCGGGGCCTGGACGGCCGCGACCGACCAGGGCGACAAGATCGATCTGGCCTACAAATGGGAGCTCGACAAACACCTGCTGAGCATCCATCTCAAGTGGCCGAATTATGAGTACCGCGGCATGATTTTCTACGTGCCGGCCGAGGACAAAATCACCCAGGTCGGGGTGGACAACAGGGGCGGAAACGGAAAAGGCCTTTGGGACGCTGATGGCAACAAAGCCGTCCACAAGTACGAGCACACCGACGCCGACGGACAAACCAACAAGATGGGGATGGTCCACTCGCGAGTCGATAACGACACGATGAAGCTGGAGGTTTACGAAATCTCCGGCGACGGCGAGCTTGGCCAGTACCCGACCTTCACAACCGAGTACAAGCGCCAGAAAGAGCAG
>DATKWR010000317.1:0-2897 GCA_035529475.1 Sedimentisphaerales bacterium
CCCCGCCGATTATACGCCAAGCAGCGTCACGCGCGTCGAAGATATCGAGAGCGAACTGGGCATGGGAAAGTCGCTTTGCGTCCGGCAATACTACAACGGCGTTCCACCCGGCGCCGCAGCATCGAGCGTTCCGATCTTTTACGGACGCATTGAACAGATCGAAACAAAGCTGTCCGCCGCCGGTGAACGCGTGGAAGTCCTCGCCAGAGACTTCAGTGCGAATCTCAAGCAGGTGTCCATCTATGGCCGGCGAGTGGCAAAAGCCGACGGCGCCAACGCGTTCCTGGCCGGACTCGATACGATTTTCAATCCGGACGGCAAGGCTAACGCCAATTCGGTCACGACTGAAACCTCCGGCAAAAGCTACACCGTTTTTTGTGCCGAACCCTCACAAGGCAAACTCTGGAGCGGCGCAGAAGCGATCTATTATCTGCTGTGCGAATACGCCCCCGCCGGCGGGCTGCAAACGCCGAGCCTGGTCCAACTGAACACTTTAACGAATAGCCAAATCGTCCGGGACCTCGATGTGACCGGGCTGAATCTTGACGAGGCCCTTCACCGCTGCTGTGAGAGAGTTGGTTTGAAGTTCAAGTTTGTCCCGCGAATGGCGACGGCCGGACCCGATGAGGCCATTGTGTTTTACGTGGACGGCACAGGCCGAGTCGTGGAACTGGATTGCCAGCCCGCGGGTCAACAACTCAGCATCTCAAAGACAAACATCGCTGCGCTTCACAGCAGAAAAAACCTCTGGCCTGTGACACATCGATACGTCGCTCAGGGCGACTTCAAAGTCTATGACGCAACCTTCGAGCTGGTCAAAGCCTGGGACGGGAATCTTGAGGATATCGATTACGACAAGTTCTCTCCCCTGACCAATCCTGACTTCCATGAAATCAAAGATGTCTATCGCAAGTGGTCCCTAAACGAAGCGGGCAAGTACAGCATCGCTCCCTACAGCCGGGGCGATGCCTTTGATTTCTCGAAAATCTTCCAGAGCGGCAACTTCGTCCAACGCCGCAGACGCTTCCACCCCGCTTTGACCACCGACACACTGGGGCGGTCGCTGGGCTATTTCCTTCAGGTGTCGTTCGACGAAGGCCAAAGCTGGCGGCAACACCTTCATGCCTTCAATATCCTGCTGGACGAGTGCGGAATATGGCTCAGCAGCGAGCAGCTTGACCTCGAAACATGGATCGCCGCTCTGCGGGGCTTCTTGAGATTCCGAATCACCGCGTCGGTCGTCAGCGATGAGCGATTGACCTGCGTAGTCGCCGACGGGCCCATCCATTCGGCGGCTCCGGTCATCGAGCACGCGATCACGCTGCCGCGTCAGTTCAAGTATCGTAAGATCTCGGACCAAAGCATCTTCGCAGGCTCGACGGACCAAACGCTCGGCCCCGCAGATGAGGTGGACGATTCGGATGCCCTGCATGAATTCGTTCGTCGAAGGGTGGAAGGATCATCCGCTGTCATCGAAACCGTCGATATCCAGACGCCGAGCCTGATGTTCGATTGCCAGGTCGGTGACATGGTAAGCACACGCCCCGAAAGCAGAGACCTTCTGGCGTGCCGGAGGGACAGCCGCAGCAAGAGCCACATCGTTCGAGTGCAGATGGATTTCCAGAAGCAGTGCACCAATCTGAGCATCGTTCGACGGAGGTGTCTATTATGAGCAGTACAGTAGAGAGCAGTGAGAGTCAGCAGATGCTTGGGCGGCTGAGCCGCGAGGGTTCCCACGGAGCAGCGGAGATCGCCGTCGTGACATCGCCCGGAGCCAGAACGGCGGCGTGGGCCGTGAAGGTCAAGAGCCTTTCGTCCTACAACGTCTATAATGTCATTGCCGTGGTGATCCACGACCCCGGGGCTGTGCCGAGCGAAATCGGCCAGCAGATCCAGGCAATCAACCTGGCCGAGTCGTTCACCCAGCAGGGCACCCTGGCAGCGGGAACCTACGCTATCATGTCAAGAGTCGGCGACAAGAATGTGTTTTACGCCAAACCGTAGGTAGTACACCACCACAAGTGAGGTAAAGGCATGACCCGATCGCATTCCAAAGCGTGGCGGCTGAATCGGCAGATCAATCTGGCGGTCATCGTGCAGCTCGTGCTGTTAGCTTCTCTGATCGTGGGCAGTTGGGCCAATCTGCAAAGCCAACTTGATGTCCTGCAGCACGACGTGACTTCGCTCCTGCAATCGCAAGAGGCGTTCCAGGAGAAACTCGATTCGCTCTGGACCAAGAGCATCTCCTATGAGTACCGCCTGCAAGCCATCGAGAAACATCTCACAAAAGCCAATGTCGCAGAGGTAGGTGCAAGGCCCTGATTGAGCGAACGGATGATTAACTGTTTGGACTGTGGCTTTTGCATGGTAGAATGTTTTGCGTGCCGACGATTTGATAGAGCGACCAAGTCTCTGCGGGTCGAAGATTGCATTCAGTGCGGCAAGAGTATTCGGTTGAAGTTTTGCATGGGGTGGCGTCATAGATTCTGGCGCCGCATCATCGTAGAAAGTGGTTAGCATGGCAGGCGAGCACAGAGGCTGTAATGGGTACTTATTTGACTGCACAACTAATCGAGAACCGGTTTTGATCAGCGCCTGCTTGCTTGGGATTCCCTGTCGCTGGCATGGATATAGGCCAAAGAAACGCCAAAGACTCATCGACCGTTTGAATAGAAGGTATGTTCTTGTTCCCGTCTGTCCCGAACAGCTCGGGGGTATGCCGACACCGAGAACCGGGGAAAAACTTGAGGGTAGCGGAGCCCAGGTACTTGATGGCGAACTACGAATCATCGCACCGGAGACCGGACGTGATGTCACCAGGTTCCACGTGAATGGTGCCAGGTACACATTGGAGATTGCGAGCATCGTGGGTGCTCATCGAGCTTACTTAAAAGGTG
>DATKWR010000318.1:0-9122 GCA_035529475.1 Sedimentisphaerales bacterium
CTTCCTACTCAAGCGCCAACTGGAAAAAACGATTTGGACCGGAGCGGCGGCTTCTAATTGACTTTCTGGCCGAAGCAGAACAGATGCTTGAAACCGCGCAGGAAGACCTGGCCATCGCTGATAGCCGGTGAAGCATAGCACCACTCACCCAGCTCGTACTTTGCGACGCGCTCGAACTGCATGCCTGGTTTGACGACGTTCACCTGTCCATCGTCATTGATGAAAGAGACCAGTCCATCCACCAGGACGGGGGAGGCGTGGTGCCGCCCAAGCTTCTCCTGCCAGAATACCTTGCCGGTGGCGGCCTCGAAGCAGAATGCCACGCCGGAATTATTGACGGTGAGCAGGAAATCGTCCGCTGCGATCATGGAGGGAACATAAGGAGCTCCCTTTGTGTCCCGCCAGGCGACGTGGGTCCGCGTAACATCACCCCTGCCATCGGGCCGGATCGCGAGCAGGACCTGCTTGGGCCAACCGCTGCTGACGAAAACCAGTCCGGCCCTCTCGCTGTACACCGGTGTGGCGACGAACTCCTCAGAAGGGCCGTCAACCTTCCAGATTGGCCGGCCGGTGTCGGCGTCGAAACTGGTCACACACCGGTCGCCGCACTGGATCAATTGAGTGCGACCAGCCAATTCACGGATCAGTGGGGCACTGTAGCTGATTCCCTTATTCGTACGGCTGATGCGCCAGTGTGTCTTGCCATCCTCTCGCCCAAGGGCTATCAGAAACGAATCGCCTTTGCTGTCGCCGTCCACAATGACCTTGTCTTTGAACAGCACAGGCTCATTGCTGAAGCCCCACTCGCCGCTATGGGTTCCCGCCCGGACGAGCCACAACGGCTCGCCGCTCGCGAAGTCATGGGCGGCCACAACGATGTCGTCGCCGACGCGGAAGGTGACGTAAACCCGCTCCCCATCGGTGGCCGGCGTACCCGAGGCATAACTGTTCTCCTTGTGGATCTTCTCGAGCGGCCCCTGCACAACGGTCCGTTGCCAGAGGATCCCTCCGGTATTGCGGTCCAGGCACAGAAGCACGCGTTCCTGCGTCACAGGCAGGGCGGTAACAGTCAAGACACAACCGCCCCACACGATCGGGGACGCGTGCCCCTGGCCGGGAAGTTCTGTTTTCCAGAGCGCGCTTGCCGGGTCCCATTTGGCCGGGACGTTTTTCTCGATACACGTGCCGTCGCCGCGTGGGCCTCGCCAGCCGGGCCATGCTTCGGCCTGGGCCGTCGTGGTAAAGTGGGCCAGCAGAACGGCGACCGGAACCATGAAGGCAAGTTCGCGTTTCATGACGTAGAGAGTTCCCTATGCGCAGAACGCCTTACCGGCAGTGCAGACAGCACTACTACAGATCATGTGATGCGAGCCCGCGCAATTCGTCAAGACCCTTTTCGGGGTCAGACCATATCTTTGAGGCTCTTCAGAGGTCGAATCTTCACCACATTCCGCGCCGGCTTGGCCTTGAACATGGTCTCTTCGCCGGTAAAGGGGCTGATACCCTTGCGAGCTTTGGTGGCAGGTTTTCGCACGACAACCAGCTTCATCAGGCCCGGGACAACATAAGCACCGGCGCCGCTGCGACCGAGGCTCTTCTTGATCTGACCGGCCATCGCTTCAAACACCGAGCTCACCTGTTTCTTTGTCAGCCCAGTCGTATCGGCGATCCCCGATACGATCTCACTCTTGGTCATTGGTTTTGCAGATGTTTTCACCGTTGTCTTATTTGCCATAACACATGGTCTCCTTACACTGACAGAATGAACAAAATAACGCTCGAATACACAAATCCACCGAGCCAACAATAATAAGTGTCAGCATCTATATGACCTTTCGCTCTGATTGTCAAGCGATAATAGTGCAAGAAGGCCGGGGTTAAAATAAAAAGTGCGAGAGCTGACATAAATTGCCGACAACTCCGTCATTCTACCATGTAGGGATAATGTCGTGTCAAGAATATCCTGGCCCTATGCGGAGGCGAGGCCGGTGCGATGGAAACGCTCGCTGTAGAATTGGGAGTGCCTCACGAGAGGATGATCACCGAGACCAGCTCGCAGAACACGATGCAAAACGCTGCGGAGCTCAGGAAGCTGCTCGCTGCCGGAGTCAATCGGCGCGTAGGCCATGATCCCATCGGCGCGCGCCTTTAGGACCAGCACGGCTGCCCTCCACGAATGGATTGGCATGACTTGGTATGCCAAGGCTGCGGTTGCGAGGTCTCTTCAAAAAAACGCATCCCGGCTGCCACAAGTCGCAGCGGAGGGTTATACCCGGTCTATTCGGCCCTTACATGCAGGACCACCGGCCCATCACCCCAGGCGGCCGGTGGAACCAGTTGTGCTGAAGCCTCATGAAGCTGGCCCAGCGCAGTCCTCTGGCCCGTATAAGGATGGAACCACTCGGCGTTGAGCGTTTTGCCGACGTTGTCCAGCTTGAGGCTGAAAGGCTTCGCTGTATTGAGGAATACTATGTACTCATGGCCCGGATTGGCCAGGCAATACCCTTCGCTGACGATATCCTGTGGCTTCATGAGCCAGTACCGGGTTCCATCGAAAAACTCGTACAAGTTCTTGAAGTACGCATAACCAGCCGGCATCTCCTGCGGATGGATTACATCCCAGGCCGTGTTGGTGTAGTAATATACGATCGCCCCCCCTGCCATGCAGATTTCCCACGCCCGGCGACAGACCTCCTCGGGAGATTGAACGGTACCGTAGGTCTTATCGTCCTTGCCTCCCGGACCCCATTCGTAGCCAAACTCGACGTTGACGATGGGCCAGGAATTCTGTTGCCGCTGCCGGAGAATCGTTTGTCGCCAGCTGCCGTGCTGCTGATCCGAGCGGAAGCTGAGCAATTCATTGTACGCGCCACTGTCGTAAGCGGCGTTATCATCGTGGTTAGTGATCAAACGATGGTAAGGATCGACACTGCGAATCAGGCGAAAGCGGCTGAGCTTGTATTCGAGGTCTTTCTCGTTGTGAGCTTCTTTGGAGAAATCCCATACGACGTTCGGATAGGCCCCGTAGCGAGCCACCATCCAGTTGAAAAACATGTCGTCGTCCGCCGAGCCTCTTTCGGGCCACCGAACCATCTTGTTGTACACCTTTATCATAATGTGCGCAACAATTCCTCTTTCGTACAGTGCATGGATGACCCGATCGTAGTGTTTCCAGTAGGGCAGGCAAAAGCGGCTATGGTCCGGCCGGTCGTTTTCACCCTCCCAGGCATACATCGCCGGAGGGCCGAAGTCGTCGCTTTCCGTCTTGCCTTTGCGCCATCCGCAGTCATGGGCGTAGGCGTTGAGGATAATATGATTGAACCTGCAATCGGCCAACGTGTCGAGAAATCGGTTTACTCTTGTCAGCTTCTCATCGTCCATGTCCAGAGCCCACAGCCAGTCGCACTCGTAGCCCATGAGAAAGTACCGCGTGCCGTCTTCATAGACAAAGTGATGCGGGCTGTCGGGATCGACCCGCAGCCCCCCGTGGACGTTGAGGCTTGAATTTGGGACACAAACGAAGGACGCATTTTTACCGTTAAGCGTCGGCTCGCTGGACTGCGTGGTCAGCTCCCACCTGCCCTCGGCGTCGGCGGCAATGCGAAGCATCCAAACGCCCTGGCCATCGTAGAAGCCCAGCGTTGTGAAGGCACGACCGTTGGGTCCCGTCACCACGGCCCTGAAATCGACGGTGAAAGGATTCTCAAAAACCGTGGCACTGTTGAACTCGAAATCCTGCGGCTGCCACCGGGCAGTGCGAGGGATGCCGCCGGAGGCACACGCTACACAGACAACACAGGCAACGAAAGGCAGAAGTTTTCTCATCGCGGCCTCACTTTCTAATTGGCAAGGTTGGCAGCGACCCCATCACATACAGGGTCTTTTCATGAGCGTCAGAATACCCAATCGTGTCAGTGCGTGCAAGGTCACTGTTTCCACGCAAAGGAAGGGCCGCCATCGCGCCCGGTTATTTCAAGACGCCTGGGGCGCCGAGAGCACGCCTACTCCAGTTTATACCAGACGACGGGCCCCTCTGTGCTGTTTTTTGTGTGTATCCATTGCTACACATGTTAAACTCTCTTTTCACGACTATGGTTGTAAAGGCAAAGCCGGGGGCGGTGATCGAACTGGACGCTTCTGAATCCTCCGATCCGGACGGGGATCGATTGAGCTTCCGCTGGATGGTTTCGGAATAAGTACGGGCCGGTCAGGAAAATTTGCCCGGGGGAGGGCATGAAAAGGGTGAAAAATGGTGTAGTTTTCGACAAACTCTTCAATTTAGGACCGTTTTTGAACGATATTAGTAGAAGTCTGCCCGGTGTGGAAGGAAAGATTTATCGGCCGCAGTTGTCCGGGCGGCGGCCATGGCCCTGCCGGAGAAGGCAAGTGGTGCAAAGATGATGGGGCACGCAGGATATGGAGATGCCGCAATGCGAATCAGCTACGTAGTTTCGACGATGGTTTTTTGGGGCCGCGAACACCAGTTGAGTTTCGAGCAGGAGTGCCAGTTCCTGCAATCTCTGGGTTTTGGTGTAGAGCTTTGGCCGCACCTCAAGGGCCAGCGTGAGTGCCGGTATCGGCGGCGCAACTGGCCTCGCCTGGTTGCGGCCACCCAGGACATGCTGGTGGCGATGCGTTCCCGCTACGACAACCCGACGCTGGAGCAGTGGGCCGAGCAAATCGAGTGCGCCAAGCTGCTCAACGCGAACATCGTGACGGACTTGCAGAGCATGGGGATCCCGGATGAGCCGGAGTTGAACGGCTGCGGCTTCGCCACGGACGTGGTTGAAATGGCCGAGAAGTACGGCGTGAAGTTATGTCTCGAAACCGGCCCGCTCAAGAGGCTCAAACAGGTGGGCGAGCGATTCCAATCGGTCCTGTATTGTCTCGACAGCGGGTACGCGCATCTGGACCCGGAACACTCGTTCAGGCAGTACGTCGATGACCTGGCTGCGAGAGTGGCTCATCTGCACCTGACGGATAACTACGGCGAGATGGACGACCACGAGCCGCCGGGGGTGCGAGGGGGCACACCCCGTGAAGATTGGGAATATCTGCTCGATGTTCTAAGCAGGCACGACAATGACGTCATTGGTTCGCTTGAAATGTGCCCTTGCATGCCCGCGGTGATGATACGCCAGGCAAGCGAGTTCATGTTCGACGCGTTGCAATGGCCGAACCCGCCTGAGAAGCAGCCCGGCTATGAATATCCGGGCTATGATCCGGCATAGAACGCGTCGAGCGCCTGATGAGCGATTGCCGTAGAAAGGCAGTGAATTCGCTTGCAAACAGTGGCTGGTATGTTAAAATAGGCGTTTTGGGTTATGTATTCAATTTATTCTCTGGGAGATAAAAACCATGAAAACCATTCTTTATGTGCTGGTAATCGGCCTTCTGCTGCTGGGTCCGGCCTCCTGCGGCCTGATGGACCGCTCATCGCAGAAGAGCTCGTTCCGGGTCGGTTATGATTTCGGTGGCGTCAACAAGGTGGCCATCGTGGCGATCCAGGGGACGCTCAAGAGCGAGACGGCCAGGGATCAGATTGCGGAATTCTTTGCGATAGAATTGCTGGAACAGGGCTATGCCCCCGTCGGGCGGCCTCAGGTCCGAGCGTCGCTGGTCGGGCTGGCTTCGGAGAGCGAGGGCGAGTCACAGGCCGGGTTGAGGGACCTGACGACAAACGAGGCGGCCGTAGA
Source organism: Sedimentisphaerales bacterium (assembly GCA_035529475.1). Classification (GTDB taxonomy): domain Bacteria; phylum Planctomycetota; class Phycisphaerae; order Sedimentisphaerales; family Anaerobacaceae. The sequence continues at coordinate 5,697 of DATKWR010000318.1, forward strand.
TGTCGGGCGCATGCTGAAGGTGCCGGCGGTGCTGACCATTAATATCCCCCACTTCGGCGAAGAGATGACCATCACGGCCACCATGATCGACGTCGAAGACGGCAGCATTCTCTGGCTCGCCAACGGTTCGGGTAGAGGTGAAGCCGGCCTGTTCGGATTCGGCGGAGGCTCAAAGGGCAGTCGAAACGATGAGCTGTTGGGCGGCCTCATGGGTGGCGAAATGGGCGCCTCGGCCAGTGAACCTCTGTCAGTTGACGAGGCCAAGCGGGCGCAGCGCATTATCAAGAGTATGTGCAAGAGCCTGCCCTCGAAGCTGGCGCCCGAGTTCTAAGGCCTAAAGCTTCCGGGCGGCAGCCAGCAAGGCTTCGATGTTCTCCGTCGGAACGTCGGGGGGCATCCCGCCGCCGCACGAAAGGATAATCCGGCTCCTGTCGGGTATGGATTCCATCGCCGCTGCGACGCTGTTGTGCACGTCTTCGGGCGTACCCGACGCAAGCACGTCGCGCGTCGGGATATTCCCCAGCAAAGTCACTTCGTTGTTCGTCAACTTCTTCATCTCAGCCAAGGTATGCTGAAAGCTGAAGTTGAAGAGGTTCACGCCTATACTGGCAAGGTGCGGCGCGCACACCAGGCCGGCGGCGTCGTTATGAAAGAATTTCACGCTCGTCTGGAACGAATCGAAAATGCGTTTCAGATACGGCATCGCCATTTCCGTGAAGTCCCGCTCGCCTAAGAAACCCACGATGTCGTCGAGGATGAACAGGCCGTCGATGGAGGCGAAGGTGCGGATTTGCAGGCCGAGCCAGTCAATGATGAAATCCGTCACGGTCCCGAGCAGCTTGTGGGTCAGGTCGGGATCGGTGCGGATCGCCATCAGGAACTCCGTGGTGCCCATCAGAAACGAGGCGATATTCAACGGCCCGCGGGAGACTGCGAACCTGATGCTGTGTCCTTCCGCCTCGATTTGGGCCTGGCAGCGCTTCAGACGATTGAGAACAAAAGGCAGCAAGCCATCGGCGGCGGGGTTTGGCTTGCTCACCGAAGCCGCTGACTGAATATCAGCGATGATTTTCCCTGCGTAGGGCAGGTCATTCTCGTGCCATGAGCACTTCGCTCCAAAGGCGGAAGGTTCGGTGCACATGCCGAATTCGGCCCAGAAGCCCGGTAGAAGAATCGCATCCGGGAATTGTCTGACCGCCTTGAGGTTAGCCTCGAACCACATCTGCTCGCTGGAGAAATAATCGAGCGTTTCGATCCCTGCCCAACCCGGCAGCCAGGGGCTGTCGATGATAAAACCCACCGGCATCGGCCGGACCGGCTCACCGTCGATGACCGCCAACAGCTTTTCCCATTGTTCGTTCGTCATGCCGCCGCGGTCTGTTTACCTTTGCGGATAAAGTGCACGACCAGAATCAGCCCGACGAAAGCCACGATGACCACGATGCCCCATACGCGCAGCCTTGACCACAGGCTCCAGATGCTGACCAGCGTCGCCGCAGCGGTGGCAATGGCCATCAAAACGTTCCAGAGGAGGCGTTTGCCGCCTTGCGGCATGTCCTTACCTAACATGCTCTTTTGATTCATCAGCAGCAGGAAGGCGAAGTATGCAATCGGCAGCAGGATAATGCAGAACACCGACGTCGGCATGGCCAGCCACGGCGCCGGACTGTTCCAGAGAATAGCCGCCAAAGCAGCCACCCCGGGGATCAGAGAACCGATGCGTTGGGTCCAGCCTCTCAAAGGCCGGTTGAGCAATTCGCAAAGGCACAGACCGTTGATTGTCATCAGCATGGTTGCGGCACTGATCCCCATTCCCAGGACGCCAAGGCCGAAAACAAACTGAGCCAGAAATTCACCCGTGAGCGGCTCCAGCGATTTGGCCAGGTTAAGATTGTCGCGTTTGATCAGCATGGCGGCCATCTTCCTGTCGGCGTAGGGCAGGGCCTCAGTCCGCTGCTCCAATTGCTCAGACGAAAGTCCGGCGACCCCGTCAGCGCCAGTTTCAAACTGCAGGCGTTGCTGTAGAAGAGTTTTGTAGGAGGCCACGAGATTTTGTGCCGGCTCGACCGTTACCACGCCGCCCGGCTCATCCGGCACAAAACCCGGAGCGGGCGCCGCGTAGAACCGTGATGCCGAGGCAATTATTACGAAACCGGTGGCCAGAATAAACGGGATGAACAAGCCCGTCGAAAGATCGAATATGGCCAGCCCTCTGAAATCCCTGTCCCAGCCTTTGCGCAGCATGGAATACGGCAGGAGAAACGTCATATTGATCCCGACCGCGGCGGCGGTAGCCGCGATCATGACGTCACGCTGCTGGCCGACAACGAGCTTCGTCCAGAACTGCTGGAATTCGGGGGCCACGGCTTCGATTTGGGCCTTCATTGTCGCGGCCGGTTCCCACAGCATGCTCACCCTCGGTATCAGCCCACGGAGGATCTGGCCCCAGTCGATGGCGCCTGCAAGGCTTAGCTTGATGACGACGCCCATGAAGGACAGAACGATCATGCTTACGATGGACTTGATAATGATTTCAAATACCTTGACCCCTCGGCCTCCGGCGCCGTAGAACATCGTGGCCGTGATACAGATCGCAAGAATAAAACCAACGCAGATGATTCGGCCCCATGGATCGGGTATAGCCTCCGGCCCAAGAATGGACGGAAAAAGGTTCTGCTGCATCGCACGCGTTCCAAGAGTGTACTGCGGCATGGACCAGACGAGATTCGCGGCCATTGAGGCAAACAGCCAGCTCCACCCCAACACCGGGCTGACATGGTCGTTGATCGCCTTGAGCGGGCGTTCCCGAATCGAAAGCGTCACGTAGGCAATCGCACCGAGCATGATGATGCCTAATATCATCGCCACCGGCTGGAGCCACATCATGCTGAAACCCACCAACACGCCAAGGTAGAGACTGGAGGAGAAAGATACACCGCCGACGGTGATGCCGCTCTGGAGCCAGCCCGGGCCCGATAATCTCAGCAGTGTTTTAACAAGCGCTCCGGTGCCCTTCTGGCGCGCCATGACGATCGCCTCGCGATCCTTCTCGATGCGGGGATTCATGTGTGCCATTTGTTGCCCCTGCGTTGCCGGCGTGGGCGCCGAACTTCGCTTAGTTTTGTCTGGCGTCATACTCTGCTCTCCTGCTTAAGCGTTCTTTCGAGCGTTCCTGGACGAGATATACTCTTTTGCGTACAAAACCACTTCGGGGTCCGCTTCGAAGGGCAGGCAGCCCGTTCCGATGCAGACGTTCGGCCTATTGTCCGCAAGGGCCAGAACTCTGTCAACTTCCTTTTGGACACCGGTGCGGTTTTTTGCCGTGATGCCTCGCGGGTCCATATTGATTCTGACCATCACGTCCGGCCGGGCCTGCATCTTTTTCATAAACTTCTGCTGGTCTGTTTCCGCGGGGCAGCAAATATA
>DATKWR010000319.1:0-7193 GCA_035529475.1 Sedimentisphaerales bacterium
CGCCATCTTGCGCACCGCCGTGTAGGGACGATTCAGTTCCATGGCCAATTCCCGCGTCGGGACATTTCCGAAAAACTTCTTCAGATACCTGATGTCTGACTGGAGCCAGGGGCCCACGTAAAATTTAACTGTCTTCTTCCTTGCCATGTTCGTGTCACTCCTCAATGAGTTCGTATGTCCGTTCAAAAATATCGGGCTTGCAGGGGTACAGTTCGCCCTGGATGCCACGAATGATATAGTCACCAATTCTCGCGGACATAGTCCCCTCTAGGGTGTCAATCATCATGGTTACATCCAACTCGTCGATCCTCGCAAACCGAACACTCCTGTTTTTGATTGCTTCCACGATCCATTCGGGGTCTTCGGTCTGGTCTGGCCCTCCTGTCCACTGAAACGCGTCTATCACCACGGGTTTCTTGCGGTACTTCGCCACGATGTCACTCCTAAACTAGGTTCTATTCTTGGCCTTAATGCGGAACAGGATCGCCCCGACGCCCAGTAGGCCCTGGAAGATCAAGACGACGTTACTCGCCAGGACCTCCTTATTGGCCTCGACGTCCCCGAGCACAGCGCTGTCGCCGAATACCAGTTGCCATATCGCCACCAATGCCGCGATGATTCCGCACCACACCGTGCGCGACTTCAATGCCGTCTGGATCTTCATATCGTTTCTCCTTGCACCGGGGGTCGCCTATGAAGCCACAGGGCATACTCCGCCACACTCTCGAATTCCATGACGTTATCACCCGCCGCCAGAGCATCGTGAATGGCGTTCTTGAACGAGCCATGACCCTGCGCCATCCAGGTCTTGTACGAGGTATACACGTCCACCCAAAGAAAGCGACCCCACCCACCCGCTTCAATGAGCCGGAACAAGCCACCGGTCTTCGTGTCAAGAACATAAATGCGGCCGCAATCCGTGTCTGATACATATCGCGTCTCGACTATTGGCGGTTTCTCGATGACCTTCTTCATATCATTTCTCCTTTAACACCACTCGGCAGGTATGCCGGCCGCTTTGGCCAACTCCACAAGGTCTACGTAGCCGTCGGGGGTGCCGTATTTCTCCCCCATTGCCTCGCCCTTCTCGAAGAATTCGTCATCCCGCTCCTCTGTATAGTCAGGGCCGCGATAAGACCAGTTGCCGCTGTCGTTACCGAATACCAGGACCCACTCGGCCTTGTCGATTTCGCCAGACGCGAACGCCTCAATCACGCGCTTGTACTGCTCTACTGTCATGTCACTTCCCCTTCCTGACGATGTCTATCGGCATCTGAATGTAGGTGAAGCAAGTGCCTCGAAGGTCGCCAAGATCGCCCATGATCTGGATACGGCTGTCCTGTTTTCGGCCCTTCTCGCTGGCGATCGTGACCTTGCTCGCGCGCAGGGCGCGTATCGCCTTGACACCAGAGAGCCAATACTCCAAATACAGGGCGGTGTCGGCAATCCGACTGATCGCCCACATGACCGCCGCCGTGTCAGACATCTCCTGGATATCACCCTTCCAGATGACCTGCTGCTTTTTCGGGGGGAGTAGGACCGACCGCCACTTCGGGAACGGCCCCAAATCCATCGGCCCACACAGACATCCGTCTCGGCTGATCTTGTATGTCCCCGGCGGGACACGGTGGATCTCTTTGACGTGTAGTAGCCGCCTCCCGTCCGTGACCGTGAAACCGTCCTTGCAGACGTTCACGCCATCTATGCCATAGCGAGTCCGGCCCGGCGCCATTATGGACCGCAGGCCCATCGCTACTCGGTACGGTATCTGGGGTATCGCCCGAGAGTAATTGAGTCTCATTCCAGCCTTGTTATCCTTGGCTCTCGCCATCTCACTTCACCTCCTCTGCCGTGGCCCCGTACAGCTTGTGGAACGCGAGCCAGAACGCCAGCACAAGTACGACGGAGACAAAAACCATGACCAGGGCGGTTAGGCCCAGCGTAAGAACCACGCCGCGCGGCGTATCCACAAGGGCCATACCGCACTTCCTGCATATTGCATGGGACAGCAGCAGTGCAGGCGGGTACATCATCCTCCCCAGCAGCCGCAACCCCGGCCAGGCCCAGATACCACTCTGCACGGCCTGAATGGTGGCCAGGATCAGGACGGTGCCTTGGAACATGCGTGTGAATCTACGTTTGAGTTTCATAACAGGCTCTCCTTTGAGTTGAAGTTTCGCCATCGGGACTGGAGTATGGGTAATCACCAAATGCTTGGCGTATTGCTTCGGCGGCGGGATCGTTGCGGGGGCAGGCTTGAAATGCCGGCACGGCATAAAAGTACACCAGTTGCAAGATTTGATATAGTGTTCGCAAGACATCACCGACTTGTGTGGGTCGTATTCGGCGAGCTCGGGGTTGGGCGGCAATAGATACTTGCACCTGCGGCAATCCCGCTCAGGCGCCGGCTCCGTCGGCGACCAGATCGTTGCAAAGGGATTAGGCTCGGTGCCGCACGACTTAAAAGTCATCTGCTCCTGGACCGGCGGCTCCGTCTGGGCCAGCCAGTCGGCGACGGGGAAGTTCTTGTTGCAAAATGGCACTGTGCTGTCTATTTGCGTAGCCGGGCCCCGACATACCCAGATACCGGCCGCAAGCCAGGCCCTTGTCTTAAACCCCTTGCCACAGCCGGGGCAATACCGAATGCGCGACTCGGGCTCTACCTTCTTCGCCGTCGAGCCCGGCCAGTCCAGGAACTCTCCGCGTGGGGCTCTATGTCTGCAATTCACGGCCGTGCAGATCCACTTACTCGGACGCAGTTCGTGCTTCCTACGCAGCCCGCATTTCGGGCACGTGGCCTCGATCTCCTTCTTCGCCTTCGAGCCCGACCAGCCCAGGAACTCCTCCCGGGGGCCTCTGTGTTCACACCCCCCGGCATTACAAACCCACGTACACGAGCCCGGAACGTGCCACTCGCGAAGCCCGCATTTCGGGCAGGTGGCGTCGATTCTATCGCTCATGTCGATTGTATCGCTCATGTCGGCCCCACCTTTCCCATGCAGGGGAAATTGTCCTCGTCCCTTGTCATGCAATGGCCTCCCTCTGGCAGAATGTTATACCCCTGGCTACACGCATCACAGGCGTACAGGTAATGCGGCACAACCGTATCGCCCTCCCCCAGGGGCAGGCCGGCCTCCGTGCCGTCCGTGACGCCGTCGTCCTCCGTGGCGTCCGCCTGCCCATTCACCTCAGCATCGATTTTATCCCTCCAATTTCTGTCCGGGTCCGGAACGATAATGCCGAAGTTCGCCAGCCAGTTCCGGCACCGCTCGAAAAACTCCGAGCATTCCTGTACGTTCTGCTTACTTAGCCGAACCATGCGACCTTCGCTGCCTACGCCCCCACAATAATGGTAGAGCAGCTTCTTGATCTGTTCGTCGGCCAAAGGGACACCCATGCAGTCCCATCCCTGCTCGGTCATCGCCTCCCGTGCCGCCGTCATTATCATGCCCCAGAACGCCTTCAGTTGCGGGTCCGACCTCTTGACCTTCGGCTTGGATATCTCCACACTGACGATTTGGCCAGGCGGCAGAGATTTGAGCCAGATATTCATTAGCTCTCTTGTGGCCGGCTCGAATTTGAGCTTCTGACAATTGTCCACAACGGCGAGAAATAGCATTGGTCATTTCTCCTATGCGAGGCATATCGCCACCTACTCATCAAACGGGTCATCTTCGCCTGGCTGGCGCTCGGACGGATCCTGCTTGGTATACTCCGCCGCATCGGACGGGACCTGCTGCGCGGCCTTGTCGTACTTCGCGGCCTGGGCCGGCAAGGGGTCCTGGCGCGGAGCGCGCAGTCGGATACCACCGACCTTGCCCTGATAGACAACGGTCTTATCGTTGAACAGGACCACCGTGAGCCCGATCCAGTCGTCGGTACTGTCGCTGCCGGTAATGGCCTCCAGGATGCGCATGTTCGTGACGTTGAGGACGAGCGGCTTTTCCAATTCCTTGAAGATCAAGCACCATTTCATCTCGGTCGGCTGGTTCTCCATGGACACGTCAAACTCTTTCGCGGCCTGGATCGTGACCAGTGCCCCCTGCTCGACGTCTTCTTTTTTTATAAATTTGGACACAACCATTTCAGATATTCTCGGCATAATTTGTCCCTTTAGTGCATAACCCGTTTCGGTATTTAGTTTGTACCGGACTTAAAACAGTCCTGGTATCACTCCAACCACGTTTCAGTCTGCGATAAATAGTGTGTACTGGTATGCCATTGCATTCGCTCCATTCTGCTACAGTCCTGGACTGTCCATTCGCGATCACTACCACGTTGGACCGAGCGTTCCTGTTTTGTTGTACTCTGGACGCCCACTTAACATTTTCTGGGCAGTAGTCTCCGGCATTATCAACTCGTTCCAGTGTGGCCCCAATGAATGGGGGCTTTCCCATGTCTGAGTAGAAGCACTCAAACGACAGCCACCTCTTGCAAACTACAATTCCTCTGCCTCCGTAATTCTGGTATCCTACCGTGTGTGGATTCTGGCACCGTTGCAACATCTGTCGCCATCGGCAATAAATAGGCGTACCAGCCAGGCCGTGTATATGCCGACGAAGAGACACCACTTCTCGCCGCAAACAACCACAACTACGTGTATGTCCACCACGCAAATTGCTCTGCTGTACCACTACGACATTCCCACAGTTGCACTTGCATTTCCATCTCCGCTTGATTTGACCACTCGGACTCAGCTTAGAGTCAACCTGACGAATCACAACCAATCTACCAAATTGTTTTCCAGTCAAATCCATATCTTTATTTCATCTGTAAGTTCACATTGTTCTGGATCTCTGCGCCCGGATGGGGCCCGTACGTTTCGAGGTATTCTTTCAGCACCTTCTTGTCTGGAACGTGTATGGTCTTCGTCGTGGACTGGCTGGGATACGAACCGGCGGCAAAGCCCTCTGGGTCCGTAATCACCACGGCCTTACTACGGCGAACACTCAGCCGAAACGTATCGACGTCCAGCGGGTAGCCGAACTTCTTCTGCTCGCTCTCGACGTAGGGCGTTAGGAACTTCTTGACGCTATCGAGACGACACTGGGCATGGGCGGTAATCTTTCTGATCCGCTCAATCTCGGCCTTGCCCGTCGCTACGTACGCCTCCAGGTGCCGCATGAACCGGCACAGGCCCCCCAGCTTCGCCAGGGACGTTGTCTGTGCGCGGACCAATTCCCCGAGCTGTTCTTCCGTTATCTCGCCGTCGTTGGCCTCGGCGATTGCTTCGATCTGCTGGATGATTTCGCCGCATCGGTACAGGGATATGCTGGTGTCGCTCATTGCTCAACCTTTCGCTTTCCTCTTCCATGTCAATGGCTACCCTTATCCGCCGACGTCGCCGGGCCGCCCGCTGCGGTGTCGTGTCGATCTCGTCAGGCATCAAGCGTGTCCTTCTCAGGCATCGTCAGGTCCTCCGAAGATGCGATCGACGATTTTACAGAGATACGGCATGGTCACATTGAAGTCGGGTTCGGTCTCTTGTCTCTTTTTGCAGTAGTCAATGATCTGCATGAAATAGGCGGCATCCACGCCCGTTAGTTGTTCTTGCAGGACACCGATGTCCGACAGATCAAGCTCGCTAATCTGAAAGCACATCTTGAGGTACTGGCCCGCGTTGATGTGCCAGCCGCGTTTCAGAAACTTCCTAGTCCGGATCACGGAACAGAGAGGGTACAGCGAGCCAACATAGAACAGTTCGCGGGCAAGAATACTCTCCAGGGCGGCCGGTCGCAGGACAAGGGTGTCGTCCCACGCCGTCCAGTAGTTTGTGCAGTGAACGAAATCGTAGTTCTTGTGGATATCTTCCGGTTCGCCATGGAACCTCACCACCAACTGCACCTTGTTCGATAGCGTGATAGCGTTCTCAGACAGGAATACAGGCCGGTAGGCAATGGCATCAGTGCCGGCATCCTCCTGCGTTGTTCCCATATCAAGAGAGCCTTCCATGGCCTCCACGCGCTCTCGCTCTGTCTCATCTGATTCGTCTGACGCCACACCGGCGCTCGGGATGACAATGCGAACCCTTTCTCCGCTCACCTCGACGGTCGGAGACAGTCCTTCGGGGTTCAATGCAATGAACCACTGGGCATAATAGCGAGCCACCGCCTCGACGGTCTCCTTGTTCCGGAAGTAGTAATCGAAGTCCTTGATTGGTTCTTTCAATAGCAGGCTTACGATACTGCCGCCTGTAATCAACGCATTCTTCTTGACAAGTGCTCGCACATTCTCGTCTCTAATCGACGCACAGAACTCGTCGTGCTTCTTCTTTAGTATCTTCTTAATCAATCGCCGATTCATGTCTGCCTCTCGCTTTCTCGGGCCGCGTCGATCTCGTCCTTCTCAGGCATCGTCAGGCTCCGGCATGGTGCCCGGCTTCGGCACACGCAAAGTCAGGGCCGTCTTGATCTCGGGCGCTATCGGCGTCGGCAAGCACGGCATCAGGGACTCGATAAAGGCGTTCCACTTAAGGCTCGCGTCCTGCTGATTCTTGGTGATCGCCCTACTGTAGCAGGCGACAAGATGCAGCGTCAGCCGCTCCAGATCGTTCAGTTGGCGCACACGTGTCCCGCATTCGGGGCAGTAGTTAGTCGTTCGTTCTTCGCCACAGCATTGCATTATGCTTTCTCCTTCTCTTTCAGTTCGGCTATTTCTTCCAGGGCCTCACGCAGGGCCTCAACGACCAGATCGTAATCCTCCAGGGCCACGAAACCGCCTTCTGCCCGCTCCACAGATCGTTTCTCCCCGCTCACCTCGTCCAGGTTCCAGACATCGACCACGTCGTACCACATCTTAGGGGGCCGGGCCGGGGGTCCTGCCATAGCCAGCGGCGGGATGCAGGCTCGCTCGACGGTCTCGAACGTCTCGGCGATTAGTCGGGTCTCGGCGTCCGTTCCGCTGTTCATATCTTGCTTCCTTTCTGTTCACAGCACCACTAGCACAATCGCTATGGCGTGGATGAGTAGCGCCGAAAGCGGGGCCGTCGGGTGGTAGATCGGCTTTGCCGCCAGGTACGCGGCGTGGGCCTCGGCGGGCGTGTCGAATCGTCCAAGATGTTTTTTGATGCCGTTGACCATAATTCGTGCCTCAAATTTCCTGGCACTCTTATTCCAAAAAAAACCCTTCGCTCTCCGATTGTGCTGGTTCTCTCGAAGGCTCACAATTCTGATGTTAACGCGCCGATTGTCGAG
>DATKWR010000320.1:0-9729 GCA_035529475.1 Sedimentisphaerales bacterium
ACCCCCGCGCATCTGCCGCGTGTCTGATACAGGCATTCCTTGACGAAATATAGCCTCAGTTGTATATTCTGTCGTCACCGGGGGTTGCTTCATCGAAGAGTCTGGCACTGAGCGGGAGGTCGTTCATGCCATCACGTGGGGGAATCATGCTGCGGTATTTGATGGTCGTATTTCTTCTGATCCTCAAGAGTAGTGGGCCGCTGTCGGCGCAGGCCGGTCAGGGCGGGGGTGACGCCGCGGTTATGCTCTCCGGGCCGGAGGAGGCGCTCCAGCGTGCCCTGGCGTATACCGGGTTCGAGGAAGCGCGGTATGTCAAGATGGTTGCCGCGGCGGAGATGGGCAGGTTGGTAGTTGCCCACGACTCAACCCTGCCGTTCCTGGCGGACAGTGTCAGCGGCCGGCAGGTCTGGGAGGTGGCATTCGCAAGCTTGTCGTACCTGAACCGGTGCGATTCAGAGGTCGTGTTGTCCTGCACGGTCTGGCTGGATCCAAGCGACGGTGCCTTTCTGGTGGCCCGCTTTTTCCCGCTTTGGGACAGTGTGAGGCGGTCTGCTATGCCGTCTGGTAAGCACATTGAAGAACGTCTGAATGGGTCGATGTTCACTTACGGCGGCAAAGCCCGGGATCTGCCGCGAACAACGCTTCTTGATGCTCTCAGAGGAGTGTTGATGTCCAGCCGTTGCGATGCTACGGAGACGGTCGCCTGGCATTTGCTGCTGGGCAGGAGAGACAGCGACGCTGAACCGGAACCGTACTGGTGCATTGTCGATCGCGGTGTGCCGTTTGAGCAGTATGCTAGTCCGCGCGGCCAACGTCTCCCGGAGGGCTTGACTGCCAATAATCTCCACCTCTATAATGCTAACTCGAGCCAGATTCGGGCAGCCATGACTGTGCACTGAGGCCAGCAGTGTTCATTGAACCCTAACCGCTTGGCCGATCTACTTGACGAAAGGGTGTCTGAATCCCCTTTGTTTTTTGAACGATGGACGGATTAACGAATTATGCCGCGTGGGTGCCGGTTTTCGATGCAGAACAACTCTGGCTCTCTGCAGGTGTGGGATCATGCCTCCTTTTCTTGCCAGGTGGTGAGACCCTGTAATCGTCCGGGAGGCCCCGCCAGTAACGCTCCAGGAGCCTGTCAGCGTTCTGCAGCCTGCCCGCACGTGCCACGACGCGCGCTTCATTGACTTTGCCGTCTGATCCGAGACGGCTTAACCTCTCAAGTTGTTTCTCAGCCTGTGCGCCGACACCGATACTGACGTGACGAGCGTGGTACTTTGCATCGTAGTATTCATCCTGTCGCTCAAGCCACAGTTGCGCCTGCCCGGATGATATCTCACGGCGTTTGAGTTTTTCGATAATGGTGTCCAGATTCAGCCGATTGTCTGTTCGACTGGGCGCCTGGGATTGGCGGGGCGCAGCGGATTTCGGATGTTGAGAGGGACGAAGCGGAACGCCTCCGGCGCGTAACTTCTGAGCCATGAAAGTGACGCCCTGACGACATGTGCTGAGGTATTTAGCGATCTCTCGGTGGGTCCAGCCTGCACCGAGCAGCAGGGCTATGTCCAGGGCGAGTATGTAACGATGACGGCCATCAGATCGCTTGTATCGGAACCTCTGATTGACTACGGGATAGTCCTCCCTGAGCAGACGCACCGCAGCGGCCAGATCGGGGTCATTCCTGAAGAAGGCCAGAGTGTCAGCAGGACTGTCCGCTGCTGCTGGAGCCCGGGTTAACTCGGAATTTTCCCGGGCTGTGTGTGCGTAAGTGGCCGCACGGTCGGGCATTAGGTCGTTTTTCAAAGCCCCCCAACGAGACATGATGCAGCCCCCTATGCTGACTTTTTCTTCGGGATAAGTAGCGGTCTGACTAACTCAAATTCCAGAATCTCGGAATTGTCAGTTATGGTTCGGGGAGGCCCACCTCCATTTGTTATAACTATATATCATACAATAAATTGCGGGAGAGGAAAGAGCCGGACGAATTCCCTGAACCCCCGTCCTCCCCCCATATCCCTCCATAACAACGAATAACGTCACACCATTTTGGTCACGATTTGGTCACGATGGTTTTTGAATCGGATGTAAATTGCCGTATGCATTCACTGTCAAGTGGGCTGATTCTCATTTAATTGACCGATCGACAGATGATTCTCACGATTGCGGCTTTCTGTGCTTCACAGGACCAATCACCGAGTTGGCTTCTCGCGCGACATTTCGTAGATTGGAGGACATGAGGTCTGAAATGTATAACGATATGCACCGCGTGGTTGGAAGCGCTGGCAATACAGCGAGAGTACAACTCTGGGGACGCCGCCAGATTTGTTCTCCTCGGTGGAGTGATCGACGAGGGATGTGTGACTGGAGTCTCCGCTCATGTTCATGACGATGTTCTTTAGCGCCTGGACCGTACTGCACCTCTATGTATTCTGGCGTCTGGCCTCAATACCGTTCGTCGTTCAGCGTGTCTCGCGCAAATTCCTGGTCGTGACCGCCGCGATACTCTGGGCGAGCTTTCTTTTACGGCGATTTATGGATAATGAGGGAATGGCGACGCTGGCGCGACCCCTGGAGCTGTTCGGGATGAACTGGCTCGGGACGCTGTTCCTTGTTTTCTGCTGTCTTCTCGTGGTTGACGTTATTACTGTTTTCGGCCTGGTTCTTCGACGCCATGGTCCCGCGTTGCGCGGGGTGGCTCTTGTCGCGGGAATCGTGCTCGCGGCGGTGGCTTTCGCACAGGGCCTTCGTCCGCCCGTTGTGCATGATTACGAGGTCCGGCTCGCCGACCTGCCGGTAGAGGATGATGGGCTCGTGATCGCGGTCATCTCCGATCTTCACGTGGGGAGATTCCTGGACGGAGAGTGGCTGGCGGCGCGAATCGAGCAGGTCAGAGCGCTGCAGCCTGACCTGGTGATAATGTTAGGCGACTTGTTTGAGGGTGACAGTCAGTCGGAACGTCAAGTTGGCATGACGGATATTCTGCGAGCACTTTCGCCCCCGTATGGAGTCTGGGCGGTTACCGGCAATCACGAGTCACATGGCGGCCGGGATGCCAGCGTGCGGTTTCTGGAAGATGCCGGGGTTCATGTACTTCGGAACGAATGGATCGAGGTCAGGCCCGGTCTTGTTATAGGCGGCGTTGAGGACGGCGGCCACCAAGAGTCGTCCACCGGCTCCGCTGACCGGGTCAGACAGGTGCTCGCGTCAAAACCACTCGGCGCCGCAGCCGTGTTTCTGTCTCACCGCCCTCAGATGTTTGACGAAGCCGCATCTGCGGGAGTAGGGTTGATGTTGTGCGGCCATACGCATGGCGGGCAGATCTGGCCATTCAGCTATGTCGTCGGCCTCATGAATCCTCTTCTCGCGGGCAGATACGAAATGGGGGGCATGCCAGTGATTGTGAGCCGTGGTACCGGAACCTGGGGGCCGCGTATGCGTCTATGGGCACCGGGGGAGATCCTCAGGATAACCATGCATCCGCTACTCACAAATGTTGAGAGTAATGCCTCTTACGGCCTCAATTCCCGAGTTCATACCAAGGCACGACAGGGTCGTGGCGCCTGTAGCGAGTAGCTGAGCTTGTTAGTGGCAGAGACTCAAGTAGTTACTCCAAACAAAGCCCCAACGGCAGATGTCAAGGCCATTGCCAAAGCGCCCCAAAGAGTCACTCGCGCGGCAGCTGTAATCACTGGCGCGCCGCCCGCGTGCGCCGCCAGAGAGCCCAGCAGCGCGAGAAAAAAGAGCGAGCTCAATGAAACAGCCCACATGATCCCAGATACCGGGACAAGCAAGACAACCATGAGAGGGAGAAAAGCACCAACGCCAAAAGTTCCGGCCGACGCCAGGGCAGCCTGAATCGGTCGTGCGGTCAGTACATCGGAAACACCCAACTCGTCACGCGCATGAGCGCCAAGTGCATCATGCTCCATCAACCGGGTAGCGACATCGGAGGCCAGCTCTATGTTAAGTCCACGTCCAACGTAGATAGCCGTCAATTCCGTGTGCTCGTGCTCAGGATCATCGGCCAGCTCATTGCGTTCCCTATCCAAATCGGCGCGCTCGGTGTCTCTTTGTGAACTCACAGAGACATACTCGCCGGCAGCCATTGACAGAGCCCCAGCCACGAGACCGGCGACACCCGCGATCAGGATATTCGCTGATTGAGAGCCCGCTGCCGCCACGCCTAATATAAGGCTTGCTGTGGATACAATACCATCATTCGCGCCAAGAACTGCCGCGCGCAGCCACCCGATGCGATGTGTTCTGTGTCCTTCGATATGTCTCATAACGCCAAGCCTTCCTCAGGGATCTGAGCTACCTCTGGTCCGATACACCCACGGCCGCCGTACCGCGTATCTAGCTGGTTCGGTCACCACATTTGCCAGGGTCAGCGGGGGGCTATAGATTCCGGAACCGTCGTCCCGGGAACCATATTCACCCTGATCTTCTGATAAAGCGGAACTCGACGGGTCGGGCGCGAGCGTGCAATCTACCTTATGCCGGCAACGAGCCGGATGGAACCTCTGAGCTATATTCGCATCTCAGAAAGCTAAGTCAATCAGTGCCGCCAGATTATGCTCTTTGTAAGGATTATCACCTCCTGTCTCTCGGTAAGTGTACTCACCGTGAAGAGAGACATTAACCGCCGTCCAATCTCCCAAATAGTATCTGAGAAGACCGGACAAAGCACTCACGTCACGATCACCATCATAACAAGGGGCATTAACCCAATTGTATATAACTGACGCAACCAGGCGATTGTTGTACAAAGCTGCCCAATCCAATCGGGTAAATCCGCCCGAGAACGTATAGTCCAGCGATGAATCAAGATCATTCATAGCTTTATCATCGACGCCATATACCAGCATACCCATCAGATTGAACGTGTTCCAGTTGCAGCTGAGATCACACCCGACGCGATAGAATGGCTTGTTTGTTTTGCCGTTGGCCTCACCGGATGGGCCTACATATAGGGAGTCGAGTTTTGTCGGCTGCCAACCATAGTAGGCAAAAGCACCAGCCCTCTGGCCGGCGCTCTGACCGTCACCTCGGCCGAAGGTCTTGAAGATGCCTCCGTAGATATCCTTGGCGTTGTTGTTGTCAGGACTGGCACCGGTTCCGTTAACGACGCCGGCAGCATACTTGATGCCATTCCTGAAATGTCCGGTCGCCTCGAGGCCGATTTGATTGTCGTCGAACACAAAACTACTGTTGGGAGTGGTGAACGCGTAAACTTCATATGGCTGGAGCAGGTAGAATGAGCGTTTCGAACTGAACGCATGGTAACCCGGCTCGAAACGTCCCAGCCGAATGTTCAGTCCCCCGGCCATGAGGTTACTGAATACAATATTCGCGGATTCGAGAGCTCCCGGCTGACTAGGGTTACTCCCGTCAGCGTTGCCCGTGTAATCTGCTGACGGTTCGTCAATCCTTGGCGTATAGATCAGCAGAAACGAGATGTTCTTGTGCAGCACGCCGGCGGCAAGGAGATCCAGACCGTTCAAACGAAAACCGGCTGTCGTGCCTTTTTCTGAAGTTGCGTGAGCCACCATCAGGCCAGTCGAGGTTCGTACCGCGAGGGGGGGAGCAATCTGGAAGACGTTCTTCTCTCGGCCTTCCTGGCCGGGGATTTGATATCCATTATCTCTGACCCGCTGACCGAAGTCATTTAGCTTGGCAAAAGCGGTGTGGCACATATTGCAGTTGAAACCGTATTTCCTGGCAAATGCGGGAATGGCCCGGCTGACATCTGGAGTCACAAACAGAATTCCCAGGATCAGTATCACGGATACGCGTAATCTTTTCATCTCAACCCCCTCACTTGGGTAATTCTGATTGAGGTACAGGTTTCACATTGGCAACTTCGGGATTAGTGCTGGTCATGGCTCGCGTCATGAACGCCACCAGCGCCTGAACCTCATCTTCCGACAATCCAAGAGGCACCATGAGGACATCAAGGTTGGCATCATTCAGCCCACCGCCCCGATTATACAGTCTTACGACGTCCTCCAGCGTTTCTTCTCTTCCGGTGTGTATGTAAGGCGCACGCTGGGCAACATCCCGTACCGTCGGCGTCTTGAAGGCACCCACGTCTTTCGGATCTTTGGTTACGTTGTACCGGCCGGAGTCCGGCGTGGACGGGTCAATCGGTTCAATGCCCAGGTTATGGAATCGGCCGTCTGAAAAGTGACCTCCCCAGTGACAGGAGGAGCAGTGTCCTTTGCCATTGAAGATCTCCAGCCCCCGTTTTTCCATCGGTGTTAGGGCCTCGCTGTCTCCACGAATAAACCGGTCAAACGGAGAATCAGTGGTTACCACGGTGCGTTCGAAGGCGGCGATGGCCTGGGCAACGTGGTCAATTGTGACGGTGCGAGTTCCAAACACTTTCTCGAATTCCTCCACATAACCTGGAATGTCCGAAACGGTACGGAGCATTACGGTATGTGTATTCCCCATTTCCACAGGATTCTCGATCGGACCTTTCGCCTGCTCCTCCAGGCTTGGGGCGCGGCCATCCCAGAACTGCAGAAGAAAGTAGGCGGCATTCGAGACCGGAGGAGACCGCCGGCCGCCCAACTGGTCATTGATACCTTTGCTGGTAGGACCAGCATCGGACCAACCTTTTGCGGGATCATGGCACGTTGCACAGCTGATCGTGTTGTCCCTTGACAATCGGGTATCGAAGTAAAGCTTCTTCCCCAGCAGAATCTTATCGCTCGTCTGCGGGTTGTCAGGTGGGATCGGTGGTTGCCCCAAGTTATCAAGAGTCCTTGCTCCTAACGATTGAACCTCAACCGAAGTAATCGGTGTAAGAGGTTCTTCGCCTTGAACACCTGCAACCAAGATAACCAGCGCGGTCGACAACCACATGATTAGATGCCAAGTACATCGCATACGTTACCCTCCTTGCGAAATCCTATCCGTATCAGTTAGTGCGGGGTGTCTCGTGTGAATCTTTCTGTAGTATACTGTGTGTTCTTGGTTATGAGCAACACATTTTAGGGAACTGGGGATTCTCGAGGAAGCGAGCCGACATGCTACAGATACCGCGCAGCGGTGGAATCGCGGGGTCCGCGGTTAGTTGCCCATCAGGGGCATGGTCATGCTCGCGACGGCCGCGCTGACAAAATGGCCACAATACAGCGTAAGTCATTGTGCCACAAGGCGAGTCAGGGGTTCGACCCCCCCACCTCCATTACTATGGGTCTACGATACCACAAATCAACACGGCGGTCAGGGGGGTGCTGCTAAGAATGTCACAAGACCAGCGCCAGTTTGCTTAATCCTGGTCCGAGTTTGCTTGCCTCAATTCCTCTATTATCTGACCGCTGACCCAGTAGATATTACCGGGGCCGTCTGTAATTGGCTTCTGATTCAGGGATGATGGACGGTTGCTATTGAAGAATAAGTACTTTCCGTCCGGAGTCACATAGGGATATTCATCCTTGTATGCGGAATTGATGCCGGGTCCCATGTTCTTTGGCTTGGTCCAGGTTCCATCAGCTTTCCGGTAGCTGACAAGAAGATCCGATCTACCAAACCCAGCCCGAAAGGAAGAGAAGATCAGGTAGCTTTCGTCCGGCGCGACAAAAGGGCCGGACTCCGGCGTAGGGCTGTTAAGTTCGGTTAGCTCCAGAGGGGTGGAATAGGTGCTGTCCGATAGATGTGAACTAAAAATGTCATGCGACCTGCCAGCTATTTTGGCAGCAAAATACAGACTACCGTCACGCGCCATGGATCCAAGACTATTGCGTTGACTGAGATTTATATTGTCATTCAAACGCTCTGGCTCAGTCCATCCTTCAGCCGTCCTCTCAACCCTCCAGAGGTTGTATTCGCCTCTGGGAAGACGCGCGCCCTGTTGTTCAATGGGGCGGTCAGAAGAGAAGAAGATCTTATTTCCATCCTGTGTCAGAACCGGATACAGATAATTGAACGTATCGCAGAAGGGTGCGATCT
Organism: Sedimentisphaerales bacterium; assembly: GCA_035529475.1. GTDB lineage: Bacteria > Planctomycetota > Phycisphaerae > Sedimentisphaerales > Anaerobacaceae. Next base: position 7,960 of record DATKWR010000320.1, read on the forward strand.
GGGGCTCAGTCCATTTACCCTCAACCATTTTCATACAATGGATCGTTGCCGGGAAGATCCTACCATACCAAACCTCTTTGCCGTCCGGAGTAAACATAGCGGCACTGTGTTCTTTGCAGGTCGAGATTATTTCGGGTGCAAAAAGCACCGGCGTGTCACGCGGCGGCTTCTGGCCGAGGTAGGGACCGACGTATTCAGTAAAATCACTTTCCTGCGAATGAGATAGACCAGCTACCCCAGCGTGAATAGAGAAAATGATAACGATTCTTTTGACCATCATTTCCTGACTTTATTCATCTGCCGAATCCTCGGGATCATCCTGATCCTTTACACAGCGAACCGAGAAGGCAAATTCCTTTTTGTTAAGAACCCTGGTTGTAAAATTGGCAAAGAAACCGATATGGCGAAGCCATGCTTTCGAATGGACATCCGTACTGCTCCACCATGAGGCGTACCCGTCATGAGTAAACTCATCATTTGCATAAAATCCGGTTATAACTGCAGAAAACCCGGTTTCATTTGTAATAGTTATCGACTTTCCTTCATACTCACTGGGCCACGCTTCCTGTAATTTGATCTTACCTGCCAGCAGACTGTCTTTGTCTATTCTTGATCCTTCCTGATCAGCCTGCTCCGGCGTCAAACCCAAGGTAATTTCCAGTTCTTTCCATTCTTGGTCCGAAGGAAGATGCCAGCCGGGAGGAGAGACCTGCATGGCCGTCTTCCAGTCATAGAATCTCCCACGCAGCTTACAATTCTCTTCCTTGTTGTCCCAACACCATGAACCACTATCAGGTTGAAATCGAAGATTCTCCGCCATCCATATCTGATGTCCGATCGTCACCCACTTGTAAACATTGCCATCACGGGGATCGGTAAAGACGCCGGACTGTGTTGCTGCTACTTGGCAGAACACGACGGCAGGGCCCAACAGGGTCATCAAGGCTGGAAAAACAATGAATGCCGAAAACAGCAGCGTTCTGAGAACGGTTTTCTTCTGTCTCAATTCAGATCCTTTGGTTTAAGGCTTTCAATTATCTTTGCGCAGGGTGGCCCATCCGCTTGCGGTGGGTTTCTCGCGTCCCTGTACGAATATCCATAACCTTCACTGTCCTGTCCAGTCATAAGCGGAGAGGCAGGGATTCTCCAAGGGGCGTTTGTGTAACCCGTTGCAGTGTCGTAAAATAAGCTGTAACCGGTTTAACAGGATAGATTTACGTTTGTTTGTTTCTTTTTGTCAGGTTTTGTCTGGTTGTGTCTCTTCTTGTCTGTCGTGGTCACAGGATGGACACAAACCGCATCATGGGCAGAGACGACCGTGAGAATGTCGGTCGAGAGTAGATTCACCTCGCATGGACTGACAGCACTGGTTGGTGGTCCCGAAACAGCGCAGCCACGGCGTTCTATTGACACACCGCCGGTGACGTGTTGCTGATGAACAGGTAGTCGATCAATGTCGTCAGATCGCCGATGTCAACGACCCCGGCTTCATCGCCGTCGATATTCGCCTCCTCCATGCAATCCGGCGGTACCGTAGGCGGAATAAACAGGTATCGGATCAACGCTGTCAGGTCGCCAATATCGACTATCTCTTCCGGGTCACCGTCGACGTTACCGGTTATCCCGATACAGCAACTATCTCCCTCGACCTCGAAGACAAACTTGGCTACAAAACAATCCGAACTACCGCCGTTGTAGTCTGGTTCGAAACAATTATCGGACGTCCAGAAATCAAGGGATTTGGTCATGCCAGCCATGACCGGATTGCCC
>DATKWR010000321.1:0-2906 GCA_035529475.1 Sedimentisphaerales bacterium
ACCCAGGACGTGATGGAACCCCGTGGGGTTGTGGCGATATTTCTCTGAAGCCAGGATATTTCTTGGGCGTACACGTAAACTAACTGATAGTCAAAACGCAAGAAGTGACAAGGTGTAATTTTGAAGCCTGCAAATGGATGCCTTCGCAGATCGCCTGCAATTCACTATGCCCAAATCGTGACCATAACCGTGTCACGTTATTGGGTTATATTGGGGGATATAGGCTTACAAAGGCAGCGGTGGGGCGTATTATACCCCCGTCCGGCCTGTCATTTATTGTATTGCAATGACTTATATTGGTGGAGGTGGGGGGAATCGTCGGAGATGCTGAGCTCAGCGAAGTAAGCCCCCATACTCGCGTTACGGCACAAGAACTTACACCCTGCTGTGACCAAATTGTGACCGTTTTTTTGGAGCCCAAAATCCACAACCCGGACGAGGGCGTCCGGGCCACCCGCTCGGAAATTGGCGGAATGGGAGCACTTTTACAACTTCAATCGCCCACACGGAGCGCATGGCGGAAGAACACCCTACGAAGCTCTTAGGGACATCTTGAAATAACTATGGAATTGTCTCATAGAATATGCTGTATTACACTATTGGAGGTCGAGAATGAAGAAGGCTATCGGGTTGTGTCTGATCATCGTTTGTGCCTCGTGTGTCATTGTCTCTGCGACAGAGCGGCAGATTCTCGTCACCCCGCAGTGGGTGGCGGAACGGCTGAATAACCCCGAATACGTAATCCTGCAGGTTGCTCTTCTCAAAGCGGATTACACTCGGGAGCATATTCCCGGGTCGCGCTTTCTGTGGCTGTGGTCGATATCCGAGTCGACGACGGAGCGCCAGATCGAGCCGCTTCCGGTCCCGGTACTCGATTCGGTGCTCAAACAGGTCGGCGTCAATAATGACAGCAAGATCATCCTCAGCTACGTGCTCGGTGATGTCGGCGCGGCCACTCGAGTCTACGTGATGCTGGATTGGCTCGGGCTGGGGGACCGGACCTACATTCTGAACGGCGGATTCGAGGCCTGGAAGGCGGCCGGATTGCCGACCACCAAGGAAATCCCGACCGTTAGGAAAGGGGATTTCACGCCGATACTTCACCCCGAAGTTTTCGCTGATTTGGATTACGTCACATCGCACTACCGCAGTGACGGTGTTCGTATGATTGACAGCCGTACGCCGAGGGGGTTCAATCAAACGAGCGGCGTGAACGTGTACCGTGGCGGGCATATCCCTGGTGCAGTCAACATACCCTTTACCGTATTGGCTGACAGCACCAATCACTTTCGGCCGCTTGATTCGGTCAATCTCAAGGTGCTGGAAGCAGGCATCAGACCGACCAATGAAGTGATTGCATATTGCTGGTCGGGACAGACTGCCTGCCGTCTCTACGTAGCTCTGAAGTCACTCGGTTACCGGGTTCGGCTGTATGATGGTTCGTTCGAAGAGTGGTCTCGTATCGACTCCCTGCCGGTCGAGATCACGCCGCCGAAAACTGAGGAAAAGCCGAAAGGAAACTGACAGCGATTCGCAGGGCGGGTCCGGCTTCCGAACCCGCCGATCACGAATGCCGTCAGGCGCCTCTGCCTGATGGCCGTACCATACGAATGGCCAACCCGTTCTCAGGCGTACCGACCCAGCACAATTACCACATCCCCGCATGAGGCGTATTGCCAGACCGTGCTGACTTTCTCCGATTCCCCGGTCGTCCAAACCTCAACCAGTCGCTGCCCTGAGGCATCGTACCGATAAATCGAGGCCGGGAAGGGACGCCTATCCGGCTTGGTAGAACCGGGCCGTGCGTGCACGAAGTAGAGAGCGTCAGCCAGGCTGCACGGCGCGCATAGAACCAATACGGCCATGACCAGCCGCGTCCACCAGGTTCTTACGAAATTGCACGACATTGAATTGCCAATCATTTGTTCTCTCCTTAACAACCAGAACTCACATCCTTTCCCACACCAACCTTCGTTTATGTTTAGGTCGGGTGGCCCATCCGCTTGCGGTGGGTTTCTCGCGTCCCTGTGCGAATATCCATAACCTTCACTGTCCTGTCCAGTCATAAGCCGACAGGCAGGGCTTCTCCATGGAGCGTTCTTATAACCTGTTGGGGTGTAGTAAAATACGCCGTAACTGGCTTAACAGGATGGATTTAGGTTTTTTTGTTTCTTTTTGTCTGGTTTTGTCTAGTTGTGTCTCTTCTTGTCTGTCGTGGTCACAGGATGGACACAGCGACGATGTTGCCGCCGCTGATTCGAGCGAGCTCGAGAGTCGCCACTCCCGAGCCACAACCAATATCCAGGATGCGGGGCTTATCCAGCCGCGGCAGCATGTGGAAAGCCTTCCTCGTAAACTCCAGGAGGTTGGCCCTGAACTGATCTCGATTGAAAGTCTCGCTATCCCGGTAACTCATTGCACCCACCGTCCCTTGAGAGTCTCGTTCTCACAAGATATGCTTGTTTTGTATTGTGATCACATTCTGACCGTTTCTTCGTTACGTGAAGAGACTGAGCCAGTGCAGTGAATCTTTCATCGCAACTAGCTTCCGAGGGAATATAGTCAGACTCCCCTAATCCGCAAGTTGCGCCGCACGAACGCGGTTTCTTCGGATAAGAGCTGCAACAATCAGCAGCCATATTAGCGCCACCATGATAGAGGGACCGGTCGGTAGGTCCATCTTGAGTGATCCGAGAATGCCGACAGCGGCCCGCTACTCTTGAGGATCAGAAGAGATACGACCATCAAATACCGCAGCATGATTTCCCCACGTGATGGCATGAACGACCTCCCGCTCAGTGCCAGACTCTTCGATGAAGCAACCCCCGGTGACGACAGAATATACAACTGAGGCTATATTTCGTCAAGGAATGCCTGTATCAGACACGCGGCAGATGCGCGGGGGT
>DATKWR010000322.1:0-9768 GCA_035529475.1 Sedimentisphaerales bacterium
CCGATTTTTTCGTTGCGGGCCAGCTCGCAGGCGAAGCGGAATTTCTCATCCGACCGTTGCTGCGTGCCGAACTGAAAGACGGCGCCGTACCGCTTGACGGCGCTGCGCACGGCTTTCGAGTCCGTGACGCTCATCGTCAGCGGCTTTTCGCAATACATGTCTTTGCCTCGCCGGGCCGCTTCTACAGCAATCAGCCCGTGCCAATGATCGGGTGTCACCACCGTCACGGCGTCAATATCGTCGCGGGCGAGCAACTCGCGAAAATCGTGATGGGCGTCGCAGCCCTTGCCGCCGTACTGCTGGCGGACTCTTTCCACGGCCTTCTGGCGAAATATTTGCCGCAGGTCGCTGACGGCGACGACCTGCACCTCGTCGTATCCGAGGAACGTTCGAAGATGCCCGCCGCCCATGCTGCCGACGCCGATGAATCCCATCGCAACTTTTTCGCTGGGAGGCACAGCGCCGTTGCCCGCCAGCGCGGTTGATGGAACGACGTATGGAAAACTTGCGACGGCTAATGCCTTGCCGCACAGGCCGCTTAGGAATTGTCGTCGATTCATGCGATCGGTTCCCACTGAAGTAGTCTGCCATTTCTTGCTACAAGTGTATTTGCTGACCTGCGATTCCTAAAATCGCGTTGCGCCTTGGTATTGCACTATAACCGGGCAGCTCCGTTTCGGCAAGGCGCTGCGACCGGGTCCGACTGCAAAATTAGATTGTTCCACGACCAGTCACGTGGTAATCTTGCGGCTGTATTTTTGATTCCCAGATTCTGATTGGAGGTATAACGTATGACAAGGTCGCTTCAGATGGCCGTTCTTTCGATGTTTCTTGCTGCCGGCCTGTTTGGGCAGCCCGCGCTCGCAGGCAATGAATCTCCCGGCATCGAGAGCTTACCGGCCGGCCGCTTCAACTGGACGGTCAGCGCACCTCTGGTGGCGCCGCTCCAAAGGCCGGGCGAGCAGATCTATTCGGTCAAGGACCCGACCATCGTTCGCTACAACGGCCAGTGGCACCTGTTCTGCACCATCCGCGGCAGAGAACGGTCGCACCAAATCGAATATATCCGCTTCGGCGATTGGCAGAGCGTCGATAAAGCGCAGCGGTACATCCTGAAGCTGTCGGACGAATATTTCTGTGCGCCCCAGGTTTTTTATTTTACGCCGCATAAGCAATGGTATCTCATCTATCAGGCCATCGACAAGACCCGCAAGCCCGCGCTCCAGCCGGCGTGCTCGACGTCATCCGACATCGCCGACCCGAATTCATGGACCCGGCCCGAGCTGCTTTTCACCACCCACCCCGAGAACGTCAAGATGTGGATTGATTTTTGGGTGATTTGCGACGCGGGCCGCGCGCATCTGTTTTTCACGTCTCTGGACGGCCGGATGTGGCGCTGCCAGACGAAGCTGGCCGACTTTCCCCACGGCTGGAGCCGGCCCGAGGTGGTGCTGAAGGCCGACATCTTTGAAGCCGGCCATACGTATCGCCTCAAAGGGCTGGAGAAGTTCTTGACGGTCGTCGAGGCCCAGGCGTCGGGAAGGCGATACTACAAGGCCTATCTTGCCGACAAGCTGGACGGTGCGTGGATACCGCTGGCCGCCACGAGGGACAGACCGTTCGCCTCGCCGGTCAATACGCAGCCCGCCGGGCCGCGATGGACCGACTCGTTCAGCCACGGCGAGCTGATACGGGACGGCTTCGACCAGACCCTCACCGTCGATCCTGCCGACATCATACTCCTGTTTCAGGGTGTGAGCGACGAGGACAAAGCGGGCAAGAAGTACGGCGATATTCCCTGGCGTCTCGGAATTCTGAGCCCGGGCGGGAAATCTCGCTAAGATCCAACGGATACACACGTCGCATCACGCGCAAGCAGGTAAATGAAACTATACGAAAATGAGGCCAGAAATACGCACTGCCTGAGCAAAACTGTCATGCTGAACGGAGTGAAGCATCTGGCTATCGGATGAGAGCAACGTTGTATTACGTTCGCGGCCCAGATCCTTCGCCTAAGGCTCAGGATGACACAATACGGTGTTGCAGTGGCATCAGGACTATACAATTTCATTTATGCGCCAGCGCGATTGCCCTGCGAAAACGCGAAGGCATCACTATAAAAAGAAGCTTGAAAACCTTCTGCAAATCCTCTATAATACATACCCGAACGGGTGATAGTCGTAGCAGATCGTGATTTTTGGCCGGAGAAAGTGCTATGCAGCCAAAAAATGGAAGAACACCACGTCGTTTTTGCTTACCGCGCAGACTCAAATCCAGGAAAAGGACCGGGTGGGCACTTGGCATCCAGCGGACATTTGCGGTTTTCATCATCGCCGTATTCTGCGGCTGGAGCGCCGGCAGCCGGGCCGGTGAGAACGACTGGTTTAAGTATCTGGGCACCAAAGAAGCCCCGCAAGCGCCCCGCAGGAACATCAATGCGGCTGAGGCGGTGGCGCCTTTGCCGCTTCCGGCGACGCCGCTGCGAAGAACCGAACGCAAGAAACCGCCCCAGCCCGATTGCCTCGTGGGAAAGGTGATCTGGGGGGAATCCGCCTCTTTCATGGATACGACCGGCCAGACACTGGACATCGCCGATTGGAACCTGTGCCCCACGGATACGGAAAAATTCGTTCAGAGTGCCCGCGCGCTGGATTTGACGTACCATTGGCAGAACACCAATCTCAGCGATTTTCATTACGACCCGAAGAAGCTGCCGGCCCTGTTGTTCAGCGGGGTCCGCACGCTCAAGCTCAGCGACGCGCATATCCAGGCGCTGCGCGATTACGTCCTGAACGGCGGCATGATCATCTGCGATTCAATCGCGGGCTCGCCCTATTTCTACGACTCGGCCAGGAACATTTTTCTCAAGGCTTTTCCCGAGAGTCGTTTTCGCGCCATCCCCGCCGACCATCCGCTTTATCACATGATTGTGGACGTTGACAGGGTCGGCTATGCGGGCGGGAAGGGGCCCTCCGCGCCGTCTCTGGAGGGCATTTACATCGGCTGTCGGATCGGCGTGCTTGTCTCGAAGTTCGGCCTGGGCTGCGGATGGAACCGAAACATCGAGAGATTGAAGGAGCTTCGCCAAGCCGCCTATTATGACATCAAGAGCGCCAACGACATCGGCGTGGATATGGCCGCCTATATCGTCGGCTACGCGGAAGTCGGCCTCGTCGAGGGCCGGCCGGAAATCTTTGGTCTGGCCGACGAGACCCGACCCACAGACGAATTCGTATTCGCGCAGATCAAGCATGACGGCGTTTGGAACGTGCATCCCGGTGCGGCTACGGCGCTTCTGATGAAGCTGCGGCGTTACACGTCCGTGCGAGTGAATCTCAAACGCGTGGGCGTTGACGCGGGCCAGGACGAACTCTCATCGTATCCGTTTCTGTATATGACCGGACTGGATAACTTCTCGTTTTCGCAAAACGAGCTGGACGCCCTGGAGCGTTATCTCAACCACGGCGGCGTGCTGGTGATCAATAACGGACTCGGATTGGGTACCTTTGACGCCGCGGTCCGGCGCGAGCTCAAGAGATTGCTGCCGCAGGCGACGCTGGAGCCTATCCCGGCCGACCACGGCCTCCACGGCGGGATTTTTGACACCTCGACCGTGCAGTATTCGCCGGCCCTGGCCGCGAGCAAGCCGGAGTTGAACAACAAGCCTTACCTGCTCGGTGTCACCATTGACGGGGACTTGCGAGTTATCTACAGCCCCTACGATTTGGAGGCGGGCTGGCTTGAGGTCCACTATCCGCTGATGAGAGGGTATGAGTCTGTTTCCGCGCAACGGCTGGGGATGAATGTAATCCTATATATGATGACTCATTAGGGCGGACTTTTTATGCAGGATAGAATCGCATCAACGATACAATGTCCCGAGTGCGGCAAGACCTACAGATTAGGCCACGCCGTGCCGGGCAAGAAGGCCCGCTGCCGGTGCGGGTGCGAATTTGAAATCCCCGCCGAGCAACTGCCAGCGGAGGACATGGGCCGGCCCCAGAGAGTTGAGTTTTCCGATGATGAGGCCCTGGCCGCGGTCGAGCGGCTGGTGAGGGTCAAGGCGAGCTTGCTGGCTGAGCTGGGAAAGATCATTGTCGGCCAAACGGAGGTCCTGGAGCAGCTCCTTGTGGGGCTCTTCGCGGGAGGGCATTGTCTTCTCCTGGGCGTTCCGGGCCTGGCCAAGACGCTCATGGTCCACAGCCTGGCCCAGACCATGCACCTTCAGTTCAAGCGGATTCAGTTCACGCCCGATCTGATGCCCACCGATATTACGGGCACGAACATCTTAGAGGAAGACCCGGAGACGCGCCAGCGGTGTTTCACCTTCCACAAAGGGCCGATCTTCACCAACGTGCTGTTAGCCGACGAGATCAATCGCACGCCGCCGAAGACGCAGGCCGCGCTGCTCGAGGCGATGCAGGAGCGCCACGTGACCACCGGGGGCACGACGTATAAGTTGCCGTCCCCTTTCTTAGTGCTCGCGACGCAGAACCCGCTGGAACTCGAAGGCACGTATCCTCTGCCCGAAGCCCAGTTGGATCGCTTCATCCTGCTGATCAAAGTCGATTATCCGGACCTCGAGCAGGAGCAGAAGATTCTGCAATCCACGACCGGCGGGGACGGCGAGATGCTCAAGAACCTGCTCGATGCAAAGTCGGTCCTGATGTACCAGGACTTGGTCCGGCGCGTGCCGGTCAGCGACCATGTGGCGAACTACGCGGCGAGATTATGCCGGGCGACCCGGCCCCGGGACGATGCGCCCGATTTTATCACAAAATACGTACGCTACGGGTGCGGGCCGCGCGCCGGACAATCACTGCTGCTCTCAGCCAAGGCGCACGTCGTGCTCAACGGGCGATTTAACGTCTCCTGTGACGACATCCGCCAGTATGCCCTGCCCGTCATGCGGCACCGCGTCATACTCAACTTTGCCGCCGCCAGCGAGGGGCTCGATTCCGACGCCGTCATCAAAAAGCTGCTGGACGTTATCCCCGAGTCGCAATGAGGAAACATCGAACTGTAAAGTGCAAAACGTAAGATTTAAAGACGGATTTATCGCGTTGTGGGTACCAGCATGACGCCATTGCCGATTGTCGAGTGCCACTTTTCGATTTGAAGTCGTCAATCGGCGTTCGTAAACTTGTGGTGAGCTAAGTCGAACCATCGAAAGCCCGCTATGCTGTTGTCTCAAAGCGTTAAATCCAAAAAAGCTTACAGTGAAATGACACTAATAGTCACCGCCTTTCTTGAGGCTAAACCTGAGACTTGATTCTGGATTCTGCTTTGAGTGAATTAAGCGAATATCGCTATCTTCCCGCCCGCTTGGCCGAACGTCTGCGCGGCATCGAGATTGGCGTGCGCCGCCCCATGGACGGCAGCAAGCAGGGATTGCACCGCTCGCCGGCCTTCGGTTCGTCCGTGGAATTTGCCGAATATCGCGAGTACATGCCGGGAGACCCGATTGCCCGGATCGACTGGCCCGTCTATGCACGCTGCGACAGGTACGTGATCAGGCGGTTCCATGAGGACGTCAGTATTCGCTGCTACGTCCTGCTCGATATTTCCGGCAGCATGGGTTACAAGGGCACCGGAACCATGAGCAAGATTGAGTACGGCTCGTACCTTGCCGCCGCCATGCTGTACATCATGCTGCAGCAAAGCGACACCTCGTCGCTGATTACGTTTGATACGCAGATTCGCCGCTACCACGAGCCGACCGGCAGCTTCGTGAATCTCAAGCCTATGCTGCTGGAGTTGGAGAACCTGAAGCCGGGCAAGGAGGGGGACATCGAATCGGCCCTGCACAGCGTGGCCGAGCTGATCAAAGGCAGAGCTTTGGTGATAATCATTTCCGATCTGCTTGAAGAGCCCGATAAAATCATCCGAGGTATCAATCATCTCTATCACGACGGCAAGGAGGTCACGTTGTTCCACGTGATGGATCCGGCGGAATTGAACATGCCGTTGTCAGGATTGGTCGAGGTCGTGTCCATGGAACAGGACAGCCGGCTGACCGTCGATTTCGACCAGGTCAAGGAGGCGTACCTGAGGCAGTTGCACCGTTATCTCGAGCAGTTGCGAACCGGCTGCCAGAAGATTCACGCTGACTATATCTTCGTCGATACCGGCATGGACGTGTACGACGCCATTCTGCAAAGGAGGAAGATCGGATGATTTTTTCGGCCCCCGTCTTTCTCTACCTTTTGCCTTTGGCCGGCCTGCCGGTTCTCTTCCATTTCTTGCTCAGGCAGAAGAAGCGCCAGATTCTCTTTCCGACCCTGATGTTCTTCTACCGGACCGATCCGAGACTGAACGCGCGCCGGAACATTCACCAGATACTTCTGCTTCTGATGCGCGTGCTGCTGATCTCGCTGGTTCTGATGGCTCTGTCGCGTCCGAAATTCCAGAGCGCCCTGCCGATGGGAGGAAAAATCTCGGTCGTGGCGGTCGTGGATAATTCAGGCTCCATGAGCGACCATGCCAGCGCAGACAAAACGAAGCTCGATGTGGCTCTCGAAGGCGCCAAGAGACTCGTTTCGTCGCTGGCGGACAGCGCGCGAATGAACGTCGTGACTCTGGTCCAGGACCGAACGCCGGTGTTCGGGGACGTGCCGACCTCCGACAAGAAATCCCTGCTGTCTTTGCTCGACGAAATAAAGCCAACCAGCGCGACGGGCAGCGCTTCGCGCGCCATGGCTGGGGCCATCAGGCTTCTTGAGGCCGACTCCAAAGCCGGCGGCGTCATCCACGTGTTCAGCGACCTTCAGGAATCCGAGTGGGCCGATGAGGCGTTGAGATCGGAAGCCGCCGACGCTTCGATCCGCGTCTATCTGCACCGGATAAAGTCCGAGCCTCGGCGGGAGGCGAACGTCGCCATCAGCTCGGTGCAGTTGCCCCGGCAGAAAATCCTGCCCAGGCATCCGGTGAAGGCCGGCGTGGTGTGCAGAAACAACTCTGACGCGGTCGCCACGATTCAAGTCAATTCGATTGACGATCAGGATAACAAGAGCACCGAGCAGGTTGTGCTCGAACCGGGCAGGACCAAAATGGTCGAAATCGAGATGCGTCCGGATGCGTCGGGCTATCACTGGCTGAGAACGTGGATCGAAGGGGACGGCTTTTCCGCCGACAACGAGGCGGGCATAGGCATCGTGTGCCGGCCGACCGCAGGCGTTTTGTTTGCAGGCTCGCCCGACGAATTCGGCGTGCTGCCCACGGCCCTGTCGCCCGACGAGTCCGGGCAGGTTACCGGGATGGTTTCAAGATTCGGCCGGCTAAGTGAAATATCGCAGGCGGGCGCCGAAAAGCCCATTCTGGTCGTTGCGACGTGGCAAGAAATGGGGCAGCTCCAGCAGAATTCTTCGACACTGCGCCAATACATAGAAGGCGGCGGCAATCTTCTGATTGTGCCTTCGCCTAAGCCGGCTGCCGCCGCAGGTGAGCCGGCGGGCTGGCTCGGGGCCGGCATGAAGGCCCGCGCGTTTCACCCCCGTGGGATTAAGATGGAAGTGATGGAGAAGGACAATGATTTCTGGAATCGGATTCGGGCCGTAACGGGGGCTGCTGCGCTGCAGGACGAGAGTGTTTTTGCTTTTTATCCGCTGGTACTGTCTGAGGGATTTGTGCCGCTGTTGGGTGTCGATTTTGATAAGGTGATATTGGCCCACCGTGAGCTTGGCAAGGGGAACATTTACGTCAGCGGGACAGCTTTTGACCCTCAATGGAATACGCTGCCGCTGACGGGATTTGTTGTGGTGATGGCCCAGAGCATTGCGGTGGCGGGTGCATCGCTCGAGCAGGATGCTATGATTTCACTGGCTGCTGGTGAGCAGGCGCAGGGCATCGACGCCGGCGCGCAGCAGCTCGATATCGTTTCTCTTTCGGGCGACGCTACCGAGTGGAAGCAGCAGGGCGGCGAAGCGCCGGTATTTTCCAGGCCCGGCGTTTATCTGGTCAAGGCGGGCGAAAAGGAATACTGCATTTGCGTGCGGTCGTCGGAAAAAGAGGGCCTCACCCAATTCCTGGGAGGTTCGCGAGTCCCGGCCCTTGAACGTATAACGCACACCGTCGTGGACTATGACCCGACCGACAATTTTCAGAAATACAATTACGGCCAGATTCGCACGTTCGGGCTGTTTCTGCCCCTTCTGTTGCTGGCGACTCTGGCAATGCTGGCCGAAGGCTGGTTGGCCAATCCGGTCCGCGCAAAGTCCGAACAGACAACGCAGCCGGAAGGCAAACGTGACATTGCCCACGGCCAAGAGGCGGGCGGGGCTGCCGGTCGGCCAAGTCGTGAGATGCTTGTCGGAAGGGGGGCGGGATGATGGAAGTCCTGCGATGGCGCACGCATCTTCATCCGGTTCTGGCCGCGGCGATGATTCTGGTCCTGGCCGCCTGGCTCATCTTCATCTACAAACGGCAGAGAAGGAGCCGCTCGCTGAAACAAACCGTACTTCTGCTGTTGCCCAAAGTGCTGATCGTGTTGCTGCTTGTGCTGGCTTATTTCGATCCGGTTCGCAGCGTAATTCAGAGACCGAAGAAGGATAAGAAGATCATGGTGCTGGTCGATGCGTCTTCGTCGATGGATTGCGAGGATGAGCCGGGAGCCAGCCGCGCCGCGCGAGCGGAGAAACTTTCCCGGAATCTCAGCGAGACGCTGCGTTCTTACATTGATGCTGAAAACCTGCATTTCGACATGGACGTTTATGCGTCGAGCGATGCAGCGCGGTCCTCGCAGCAAATCCGGGGGACCGATTTGGGCAAATGTCTTGTCGCAATCGCCAGCGATGCGGACAGCTCGAATTATATGGCCGCGGTTCTGCTCACGGATGGAGGCGATGAGCTGATTCAAAATCCGAAACTGCCGCAGGTGCCGCTCTACGTCACGAGCGTGGGGACCGCTGCGGACTCGTGGAACGATTTGTCCGTGGCGGAAATCGATGCTCCCAAGATTGTCGAGCAGGACAGCACGTTTGAGGTCTCCGCCGATATCCTCGCGCGTTTTGCTTCGAGGGACTTTTCCCTCAAGGTCCCGATGGTTCGCGTTCAGCTCGAGCAGAGACAGCAGGACGAATGGGAGGTTCTCGAATCGCAGTTCGTTCGGTGCGACAGCGGCAAGACGCGGGCTAAGTTCTCTCTGAAGTCTTCGCCGGAGCCTGGGACGAAGGAATATCGCATTCGCATCGAGGACGTGCCGGGCGAGCTTTCGAGCTTGAACAATATCCGCAATTTCGGTGTGGAAGTTCGTCAGGACACGCTGCACGTCTTGTTCTTCGCCCAGGAATTAGGCTGGGACTTCAGCATGATACGCAAGGAGCTTGCCCGCGACCCGTCGGTCGAATTGACCGCCTTGTTCCGCGTCAGCGAGCAGCGGTTCGTCGTCCAGGGCAGCCGCCGGAAGGGAGACGAACAGCTCGAAGCGGGTTTCCCGGCGTCCAAGGAAGTGCTTGATTTGTTCCGGGCCGTCATTGTCGGCTCGTTCGGCGCCTCGCAGTGGAATCAGGACCAGTTCAAAGCTCTGCTGGAGTACGTCCGGGACGGCGGGGCCGTCGTATTCCTGGGGGGCGAACACTCGTTCGGCGCCGGGGGCTACGCCGGGACGCTGATCGAGCCGCTTTTCCCATGGAAGTTGAGCCGTTCCGCGTCGGCGTTTCAAATCGGGCAATTCGGCGTCAGCGTACCTCCTGCGGCGTTGGGAAGCAGCATCATCTCCGAGGCGGCCAAAATCCTCTCCCAGGAGGAGGCCCCGACGGTTGAGAGCGTGAA
>DATKWR010000323.1:0-6660 GCA_035529475.1 Sedimentisphaerales bacterium
GAGACTCTGCAAGATGGAGGTTATTATGAAGACCAGATGGGTGTTTGTGTTCGTCGCGCTGGCATTGCTCTGCGGGACGCTGTCAGCGGCCGACCAGGTGCGCTTTGAGAAGATCGTTGTCGATAAGACGTTTCGCGCCGAAGGGGTCGCAACGGGGGACGTCAACCGCGACGGCAAGCTCGATATCCTTTCCGGCGACGTTTGGTACTCTGCGCCGGACTGGAAAATGCACGAGGTTCGTGAAGTCGGCACCTACGACGGCACCAAAGGCTATAGCAATTGCTTCGTGAATTTCGCCCAGGACGTCAACGGCGACGGTTGGGTCGATTCGATTGTGATCGGCCTGCCCGACACGGAGTGCTTCTGGTACGAGAATCCGAAAAACCAGCTTGGCCACTGGAAGCAGCGGACCGTCGCCAAGAGCGCCTGCAACGAGACACCGATCTTCATGGACCTGTTGGGCGACGGCAAGCCGGTATTAGTCTTTGCCGTTCGGCCCGAAGGGCAGATGTGCTGGTTCAGCGTGCCGGAGGACCTGGACGGATTGTGGGACGTGCACATTATCGCCGCCGGTCCTGATGCTCCGGGCACGAAGAAATACAGCCACGGTCTGGGCGCGGGCGACGTCAACGGCGACGGGCGGTGCGACGTCCTTATCAAAGAAGGCTGGTGGCAGGCGCCCAGAAAAGCCGCGCGCAACAACTGGAAGTTCCACCCGGGCAATCTCGGCGAGGACTGCGCCAATTTGCTCGTCTATGACGTCGACGGCGACGGCGACAGCGACGTGATCACCAGCTCGGCCCATAAGTACGGAATCTGGTGGTTCGAGCAACTCGAGGACGCGACGTTCAAACAGCACCTCATTTTCGATAAGTACTCGCAGCCGCACGCGATAATTCTCGCCGATATGAACCGCGACGGCATCCAGGACCTAGTCACGGGCAAGCGTCACTTAGCCCACATGGGCAAGGACCCGGGCGGTCACGATCCGGCGATGCTCTACTGGTTCGAGCTGCGCCGCCCCGCTGGCGGCAGCCCGCAGTTTATCCTGCACGAGATCGACAACGACTCGGGCGTCGGGACCCAGTTCGAGGTCACCGACGTGAACGCCGACGGCAGGCTCGATATCGTTACCTCGAACAAGAAAGGCGTTTACGTCTTTTTGCAGCAGTAGGGGCAACCCCGCGTGGGTCCTTCGCTGACGCTCAGGACGCCTGTGCGCGCAGGCCCGAAGCGGACCGCGTGCTCGCCGATTTCGTTTGACTGTTGCCGGCGGGAGGGTATAATGAAGGCGTTCACTAGGGGTGGCCTGCGGGAGAAAACGGGCCTGAGAAAGACCCTTTGAACCTGATCAGGACAGTCGCCGAAGAGGCGCCGATGCCTGCGTAGGAAAGTGATTGGGTAAAGGCAAAGATTTGAAGACCTGGAACATGAGTCGCTTCCTGCGGGAGCGATTTTTTCGTTTTGGACGGGAAACAGAAAGCAATGGCTACACAATTACAGATTGCACGGGGCGGGACGATTAGCGATGAAGTCAAGTCCGTCGCCGCGGCCGAGCAGATCCCCGCCGAGCTTGTTCGGAATGAGGTTGCCGCGGGCCGGCTGGTGATCCCGGCGAACACGCTGCATCTGGAAACGAACCTCGTACCGGCCGGGGTCGGCCGGGTGCTGACGACCAAGGTCAACGCCAATATCGGCACCAGCAGCGTTCGCTCCTCCGTGGACGCCGAGCTGGAGAAAATGCGGGCCGCTTTAGAGGCGGGCGCCGATGCGATCATGGATCTGAGCACGGGGGGCGACCTCGACAAGACCCGTGAGGCATTGCTCGCCGAATGCCCGGTTCCCTTTGGAACGGTGCCTATTTACCAGGTCATCGAGAACCGGGGCGTTGAGGATATCGACGCCGGGATCATCCTGGAAACAATTGAGAAACAGGCCAAACAGGGCGTGGATTTCTTTACCATTCATGCGGGCGTCCTGAGAGAGCATCTGCCTTTGGTTGAGAGCCGGGTGGCGGGCATAGTCAGCCGGGGCGGGGCGCTGCTGGCCCAATGGATGCTCTATCACAACAGGCAGAATCCTCTGTATGAGATGTTCGACGATTTATGCGGGATACTGGCCGAATATGACGTCTGCTTTTCACTTGGCGACGGCCTTCGGCCCGGCGCCATCGCCGACGCGACGGATGACGCGCAAATCGCCGAGTTGAGAACGCTGGGCGAGCTGACCGAGCGCGCATGGGAAAAAGGCTGCCAAGTGATGGTTGAAGGTCCGGGGCACGTGCCCTTCGACCAGATTCAATACAACATGGAAATCCAACGTGAGATTTGTCACGGGGCCCCGTTCTACGTTCTGGGCCCGCTGGTGACCGATATCGCGCCCGGCTACGACCATATCACCTCGGCGATCGGCGGGACGGCCGCCGCTTTTTACGGCGCGTCGTTCCTGTGCTACGTCACGCCGAGAGAGCACCTGGGTCTGCCCGATGCCGACGACGTTCGAGCGGGCGTGATTGCGGCGAAAATCGCGGCCCATGCCGCCGACGTTGCCCGCGGTTTGAAGGGTACGGCGGAGCGGGACAGGCGGCTCAGCACGGCGCGCGCGAATCTCGACTGGCGCGCGCACCTGGCCGAGTCGCTCGATCCGAAGACCGCCGAACGGATGCACAGCGAAGTGTGCCGGGAAGTCAGCGAGGGCGAATCGTCGGACGATTACTGCTCCATGTGCGGCAAAGCCTGGTGCAGCGTCAGAATCAACAGAGAAATCCGTCAAGCGGCGAAACCCGGGGGCCCGAAGGTCCACACCCCGAGAAGCGTTTGATCGTACAGCCCATCGGTTTTTCCGGATAGGAAATCAGGCCACAGAGATGGTTCATCAAGTGGGCGGATGCCGGGACAAACGGCGAGGTGCCCGTGGCTTTGTGTGAGTCTCGAATTGAGAAGAGAAGATCGGGTCTATTTAGCCGCAGCCGTGCTGGTTGTCTTGCTCGTCAGTGACCGATCGAGGTTTGAATATCGCGACTTGGAAAACGAAGAAGACATTTGGCGTTACGTCCACGGGCTCAAGGTCAAATGGCCTCGCGAATTCACGAAGTTCAAAGTGCGGCCCTACGTTGCGGACCAGGTGTATATCAACATGGAGGGACGCGCTTTTGAGAAGAACAGGGTCTATTCCGGGGTGTCCTTCAATCTGTCAAAAGACATCGAAAGCGAACTCTACCATGTTTGGCAATCGAGCAAATCGGACGGTCGATGGGAAGACGTAAACGCTCTGGGGCTCCAGATTAAAATCCCTTTCTAATCCTCACGCCGGGATGCGTTTGACATGGCGGGCCGGCCATTACGTCTTCATTGAATCCAGCTCGATGAAGGCGACCGGCAGAAAGATGAAGACCGGCAGCCACGCCCAGAGCTCCGGCATGACCTTGTCGAAGACAACCTCCGTGGCAAGTATTTTGCAGACGAAAGTGACGATGAAACACGCTCCGGTCAGGGAGAAGCTGACCAGGACCGCGGACTTCATTGACTTCGGATCGCGGCAGACCAGCAGCGGCAGGCTGATCATGAGCATAACCAGGTTGATGATGGGGTCGGTGATGCGAAAGTGCTTCTGGCTGTAGAGCTGGGCCTGGTCTCGGATCTGCGTTCCCTGGCGGGCCAGAGCGTTCAATTGGCGCAGGGACAACAGGGTCTTTTGCTCGGACTGGCACATGATGGGGATGATTTTCGCCGTGATGTCACTTTGGTACGAAGTCACCCTCTGCGGCTCTTGCTGCGAGCCTCTTTCGGTGCGCACGCCGTAAGGGGACCATTGCCCGCCGTTCGGGTCAATGCTGTACAGTGCCCACAGGCCCGTTCGATCGCTGTCAACGGCCTTTCCCGCATCGATCCGCGCGGTGACTTCCCAGACGCCCGCCCGGGAGGTCGGGCGGCGCAGCAGGATGGTGGGTTTCTGGAGCGTCGCTGTCTCTACATCGAACCGTTGGGAGCAAATCAGCGAACCGTTGCCGTCGGGAATGAACCACACATCGTAGGATTCCTGGCCCGGGATATCATCATGGCTGCGTACGAGCTTGTCCGCAAGCTGCGGGATGATCAGTTCCTGGTCGATGACCAGAAGGCCGGTCAGCAGCACGGCCAGAAATACGATCGGGCCGATGATTCGCTTGAGGCTGACGCCCGAAGCCATCACCGCGACCAGCTCGTTGGAGCGGACCATCCTGCCGAAAGAAAAGGACGCCGCCACGACGGTGATCATCCCCGCGAAGTCTCGGAAGTAAAGCGTGCCGTTGAGGCCGTAGAAGGTCAGTATGTTCTTGAGGACCGCCCCGGTGCCGAGGTCCATGTGCTCGGTGAATTCGTCGATCTTGACGAACAGATCGATGATGATGCGCAACCCGAGCAGTACGGCCAGCGCGATGGCGTAACCGACCAGGAAATTCTTTGCAACGTATCTGTCCAATATCTTCATCGTTTGGTCCCGCCTGCCGGCGCGGGCTCAGTGTCTCAGCAGCCGGGTGTATATTCCGAGTGTCAGCAGCACCAGGAATCCCAGTCCCGCCCACATCAATGTGACTCCGGAGACGGTCTGAGCGCTCAGGTTCTGGGTCAGTTGTTTGCCGCTCATGATGCAGACGATCAGCACCGCCGCGGGCACGCAACTCGCGCCGAACGCGCTGAGCAGGTGTCCGCCCTTCTTGATGATGCCCAGGCCGATGCCGATCATTATCATCGGCACGCAGCCCATTCCGAACACCAGGCGCGAGTGTATCTCGGCCTTGATTTCCACGAACGTACTGCGTATTTGTCTCTCGAGCTTGCTTTGCAGGCTCGTTAGTGTTCGGCTTGGCTGGAATTCTGTGATCTGCGACAGCGCGGAGGCCAGCTTCTCGGGCTGCAACGAGCCATGTTTTGTTTTGAATTCAGCGGCCCCGGCTTCCACCGCGTCGGGGGCAATCAGGCCGGAGATGACATACCGCATCCTCAATTGCGACGACCCGGTTTCCTGGGGGCTTCTCAGGTACATCGTCAGCGTCGGCGCCAGCGGGTCGCCCTCAAGATGCACAAGATGCAGCGAAGCCTGCGCGCACGTCAGAGTGCGCAACGGCTGCCGGCTGTTCGCGTCGTATTCCACGACCCGAACCTCATCGGACAGCTCTACCTCGGCGTCCCGTACACGACACTGGCGAGCCGTGAACTTGACGGAGTTTGGCTCGCCCAGCAGCTCATAGCCAGACTCCAGACTGGCGTCCTGGATCTTGCGTCTGATGTCTTCTGCCAGTAGCTCTACGATCAGTTGCGCGTACGTCTCGCGGGCCAGTTGGGCGACCGGGTAGAACTGCATCGGGTCGTGCGCGATCCTTCTCATGTCATCGATCTTCTTGAAGTTTATCTCGTCGCCCAGCAGCGAGCCGACTTCCTTCGTCAGCGACCCTAATTGCGCGCCGCCTTCACCTTCTGCACCCATCTGGCCCGAGTTGTAGGCGATGATTTGCACTTCACTGAACGTCTCGTGCGCATTGAAAATCACTTTGGCCACTTCGGCCATGATAATATTCTCTATCTGGTTGTTCTTCATTTCAGTGACGATCGCGCCCAGGAGGGTGTCGTTTCGCAAGTTGGCCTGGTCGGCATAAATGAGATACCGGCTGTCCGGAGGCAGCTCGTAATAACGGCGCCGCTGGATATTGCGAAAGAGGATTTGCTTGGCATCGGCCTTGAACGATTTTTCCGCTCGGTGCACGAACACGGGCATGATGTAGAAGCTCAGCAGCAGATTGGCAATGGCCACGATAATCGCCAGGGCCAGCCCCGGATACGTCATCGCCGGCAGGCTTATCCCGCTGGCCCGGCAGGCATCGAGCTCGTTGTCGCCGGCCAATCGCCCATAGACCAAAGCCCCCGCGAATAGGGCGGCCATCGGCAGTACGAACGTCAGCGTGATAGGCAGAAAATAGCCCATCAGGTAAACTACCTGGCGAGGTCCGACGCCGTACTCCTGAATGGGCTGCAAGATACTGCCCAGGCTCAGGATCAGTGTCAGCGCTACACTGGCGAGGATGAAAACTCGCAAGAGTTCGCGAAATACGTATCTATGCAGTGTGAATAACATTCTTGCTACTTGTCATCTGCTCGGCGACATTCAACCGGCCGTTACCATCCAATAACATAGTATTGGCTGAACGGGGCTTTGCAACATAATTCCCCCCCGGTTTGTTTATGAGGCAATACGACGCCAATGACCACCGGCTGCGTAAATACATCCATGGCGGAGCGGTTGACAAACTGGTGTGCGCCGGGTATGATATTGAATAATTAGCAAGGATGCCTTGCTATGATCAATCCACAAACCCACTCTTCTTTTCATATTCTATCCGCTGCCCCAATTGTTCGCAAATTCCATCAAATCCCACGAAAATCAATTGTGCCTGTTGCCCGAGTAACTCTTGAAGTTCGCGTATGCCTCACTGTTTAGCCTGATATTTCTCCTGTATGAGAGATTACCCACCAAGCTGATCATCGGCTGGCGGCGATGCCATAAGTTGCCCAAGGCCCTGCGCAGAATGCGCGGCATGGAATAAAAGTCCCGGTCGCACGAGAGCATCTCTTCGACGATGCCGTCCAGAGACAAATGCTTATACCGAGCCACCGGGAAGGTTAG
>DATKWR010000324.1:0-27626 GCA_035529475.1 Sedimentisphaerales bacterium
AACCTCTCGCCGCCCAAAGGACGCCCGGTCCGTTCGTGCTGTCGCAGTACGTCCGCCTCTTCGGCGTTCAGTCCCGCCGCCAGATACTCTCGCCAGTCCTCTACACGCGCCAACAGCGGCGTTACATCCGCGAGCCCGTCATTCCTCCCGCTCACATGCGCCGCCGCACTCGACCAGCGCCATCGCCACGGCAGCCGGCACAGCTTCGCCCGCACAGGGTTTAACTCCACGTACCGCGCCGCCACCATCAGGTAGCGCTCGTCCATCGGGAAGGAGGCAAAGCGCCCCTGCCACAGGTGACCCTGCCAGCCCTCGCGGAAGTTGATCCGCCGGCTATAGCGCCGGTGGGCCTCGCCGATCCCCCGGCGTAACCCGTCCTCCGATTCCGGCACGACGATCAGGTGCACGTGGTTCGGCATCAGGCAATACGCCCACACGGCCACGCCACACCGCCCGCACCACTCGGCCATCAACGCCAGATACGCGACATAGTCCTCGTCGTTGAAAAACGTCGCCTGCCGCCGATTCCCACGCTGCGTCAGATGGTGCGGCACACCCGGAACCACTACTCTTGCCAAACGCGCCATGTCCCCATCGTAACATCTCACCGCCGCAAGTGCAACAAAAATAAAAGCCAATTTCGGGACGCCGCAGCCAAAGCGGGAGCGGCGAGGAACAAAATAAAAAGTCAAAGTGCAAAATGTGGACTTGCCACGCCAAGGGCGCAATATGAAGGAAGGGCGTTCGGCAGAGCTCAGCCGAAGCCTCATGCCGGCTTGCCGCCATTCTTGCAGAAGATTGATGAGAGCATAGGTCACAGGTGCACGAGGCTGGTGCTCTCTTGTCCTCTTGCTCCCGAGCTCTTATGCCCTTAGCAAGGCTGGACAGAAAGAGCTAAGTCATATATAATGAAAGCGGCCAGGTCAGTCCGGCGATTCCGCGCCGGCGGCGAAAGACCTGACGGATTTGACTAAGCAATAACGAGGTGGACTATGTCGGAAAACCTGAACCGCCGCAATTTCCTGAAGAAATCTCTCATCGTGCCTTCCACCGCCGCGTTGGCCTTGAGTCTGGAAGAGAAGGCCCTGATGGCGGCATCCGGAAATTCCAAATCCGAGATTAGAGGTTCCGCGCCCACGGCGGGGCAAAGTATGCCCATGGGCAAAATTGGCAAGATCGCGATCAGCAGAATCTTCTGCGGGGGCAATCTGATCAGCGGGTTTGCCCACAGCCGGGACCTGATTTACGTATCGGGCCTGCTGCGGCAATACTTCACCGACGAGAAGGTGATCGAGACGTTCGAGATCTGCGAAGAAACCGGCATCAACACCGCGATATTGCGGCTCGACGAGCAGTGCATCAGGATTATCAACAAATACTGGAACGACAGAGGGGGCAAGCTGCAATGGATCGCACAAGTCAAGATGCCGTCAGACGATCCGTTCAGTGAGGCCAAAAGCGCCATTGACAGCGGCGCTATCGGCGTCTTTGTGCACGGCGGCGTTGCGGACAACTGTGTGGAGAACAACCGCGTGGACCTTTTGGCCAAGGCCGTCGAGTTCATCAAGCAAAACGGAGCCATCGCCGGCGTTGGAGGGCACAGCGTGAAGGTTCCCATCGCGTGTGAGCAGTCAAAAGTGGGTGTCGATTTCTACATGAAGACACTGCACAGCCATGAGTACTGGTCGGCCGCCCGAGAACCGAGTCACGACAACATCTGGTCGAAAACGCCGGAGAAGACCATTGAATTCATGAAGGCGGTGGACAAGCCCTGGATCGCTTACAAGGTGATGGCTGCCGGGGCTATCCATCCCCAGGACGCCTTCAAGTACGCCTACGAAGGAGGGGCCGATTTCGTATGTGCGGGCATGTTTGACTTTCAGGTCAGGCAGGACGTCCTGATCGCCAGGGACATATTGTCCGGCAAGATCGACAGGCAGCGGCCGTGGCGGGGGTGAAAGAGGCGCAACGACCCAAACCGGACGCCGCCCGCATTTCAGGTTCGAAGCATCTGAATCCGTATCGCGTCGATCATCGTCTTGGCGACCTGCCGGAGGGGGACCACTTTCTGGGCCGCCCCGCACGCGATCGCTTCCTTCGGCATGCCGAAGACAATAGAGGATGCTTCGTCCTGTGCGATGGTGAAAGCGCCGTTTTCGCGCATGTTCAGCAGGCCGCCCGCGCCATCGCTGCCCATGCCGGTGAGGATCGCCCCGACGGCATTGGCGCCCGCGTACTTGGCCACCGAGTTGAACAAGACCTCCACACTGGGCTTCTGATGGCATACGGCGGGACCATCTTTTATGGTGACATAGTAGTTGGCTCCGGAGCGCTGCAGGAGCATGTGTAATCCGCCCGGAGCAATGAGAACGGTTCCGGGAATAACGTGGTCTCCATTCTGGGCCTCTTTGACGGTGACGGCGCACTCCTTGTTGAGCCGCTCGGCGAAGGACCTGGTGAAATTGTTCGGCATGTGCTGGACGACCAATGTTCCCGGTGCATTCGAGGGCAGAGCGGGAAGAACGCACGACAGAGCCTGGACGCCACCGGTTGAGGCCCCGATGGCAAAGATCTTGTTGGTCGTCTCGGCCATGTGCAGTGTGGCGCGTTCCGATTGGGCCGGCGACTCTGCTGCAATCTGTCTATTTACACGAGCCCGCGAAGCGGCTTCTATTTTCCGGACCAGGTCGTTGCATGCCTCGGCGACGCTGTAGGCGGGTCCGGGCTTGCTGACCACTTCCACCGCGCCGGCCGCAAGCGCCTCCATTGCCGTCTTGCCGCCCTGGGGGGTTAGAGAGCTTAGAATGATGACGGGCATAGGATGGTACTTCATCAGTTTCCGCAGGAAAGTGATGCCGTCCATTCTGGGCATTTCCACATCCAGGGTCAGCACATCCGGCTCCAAGGCCACGATCTTATCGCGCGCAATGTACGGATCGGGGGCGGTGCCCACGACCTCGATGCCGCGGTGTTGGCTCAATTGTTGGCTAAGGACCTTCCGCACAATCGCGGAGTCATCGACGATCAAAACTCGAACATGCGTATTAAGGGTAGCCGGCACTGTATTGTCTCCAAATGCAGAGTTAGCCTCTGATGTTCTGTATCGCAGCGCAAACCCAGTCTTTGAACCGCAGCAGCATATCCGGGCCCTGCCTCGGATCCAGCTCTTCAAAGGCGTATTCGGCCTGGTGGCAAAACTCCGACATATCGTCGATGCCGACCATCCCCGATTCGCCCTTGATCTTGTGCAGGATTCGTCGTATGGTTGCAGCGCTGCCCTGGCGGTCCGTCCCGGCTTCATAGGCCATCGCCGCTTTTTCGAGCTCTTCCAACATGGAGCTGGTCGATTCGATATAGTCATCCAATAGATCCCCGATATCGCCGGGAATTTCCATCTCCTCGGGCCCGGGTAACGAACCGTTCGTTCTTATTGCTGAAAAATCTCTTGTTTGCATGTCGTCTCTCCTCTCTCAGACGTTTCGTTCTTCCGTCGTCAGCCTGGCGGCGACCATGAAGCCTTCGATGTTAAGCCGCAGGCAGTCCTCGGGGGCGGTGAACTCGTCCCATCCGGGGGCCGCCTGCCCGCTTTGAACGGCGGGAATGCTCATATCGAAGACGTCGGCCGGCGAGGAACCGATCATGGGAAGAAGCAGGCCACAGGTGACGTTCGCGAGCTCCTTCATGGCGTCGAAAGCTGTCTCGTCATCCGCCTGCTCGAGAGCGCCGATGTTTTGGGCGAGGACCCCGGCAAAGTCCCGACCCGCGAGAATCCGGATCGTCCCCGTCCTGGGGCCCTTGAAACTGATTTGAGCCAGCACGGTATTCTCGGGTGCGACCCTGTCTTCTTCGAGCGGCAGATGGCATAGGAACGCCATGATCTCAAGCGCCTGTGTCAGGGCGTCGGTAAGCATCGTGTTTGTTTCAATCATGATTGAACTCCGACAGTGCGGGTCAAGACCTCCCTGAATTCTTCCGGGGTGAAAGGCTTATGGAGGTAGTCTTTCGCTCCATCGGCCAATAGCCCCTCGATGACGGTCGTGCTGGATTCGGTCGAGACTATAACCACGGGAATGTCTCGCGTTGCCTCATTGCCTCTCATGTAATAGATCATCTCAATGCCGCCCATCTCGGGCATGTTCAGGTCCGCGAGAACGAGCTGTATATGGGCTTCGTCGAGAATCTTCAGGGCCTCCACGCCGTTTTCCGCCTCAAAGACTTTCTCGATATCCAGACCTATCATATCGACAATTCGTCGTATCGCTTTGCGCGTCAAAGATGAATCATCCACAATCAACACGTTCATTCCCATAATGCACCTCTGTAGAAGCGTTCAATCCCGTGTTCCTGCTGTCATAAGGTTTTCTCAAGCCCGTTGGTTCTGACGGTGACGGCCCCGTTGGCGATGTTCATATAAAGATTGCGAGGTGAGGAGCCGCCGACGTCCTCGGCGTCGAGGAACATGCCGTTTTGCCACAAGATTTTCTTGATGGCCAAATGGTTGCGTTTTCCGATGTCGAATCCTTTGGGTCCGTTGTCCATGGCGGCTCCGCCGGCGATCCTTATCTGCATTCGCTTCTTGTTTGCCCCAAGCGTCAACATCTTGCGTATCAGGATATTCATGCCGGTGTCGGCAAACATCATCGGACTTTGTTCGGCCCGCCCGGCATCCATCATGGAGCTTGGAAGCTGATAATGAAGCAGGCCGCCGACGTGCGTCACGGGGTCATACAAACAGACGCCGATACATGAGCCCAGTGAATACGTGGCCAGGACGTCCGAAGGGTCGTTGGAGACCCGACCCTCTGCGACGTTTATGATTACCCTGTTCTTCGACATTTACGACCTCTACGGCTTTGCATAAATGGTTGGCTGAACGTATCTGAATTGGTGCTCGATATTGGTCAACGATTCGGAATGGCCGGTGAACAAAATGCCACCCGAACTCAGTATGTCCCAGAAGCGGTTCACCAGGCGTCTCTGTGTGGGCTTATCAAAATAGATCATCACGTTACGGCAGAAAATGAAGTCCAGTCCGCCGTGGCGCGTCTCGATCGGCCAGTTTTTCATCAGGTTCAGATACTTGAAGATTACAATGTCTCTGAGGCTCTGGCTGACCTCGGAGATTTTCTGCTTCTGCTCGCGTGAGGTCCGAAAGTACTTCTGCCTCTGCATGGGCGAGACGGGTTGCACGCGCTGCTTGTCGTAGATGCCGGTCCTGGCCACTTCGAGCACGCTCGTTGAGATGTCCGTGGCCAGGACTTTGACGTCCCAGCGGCCTTGCCCGGCAACGGCATCGAGCAGGGTGATTGCAATCGAGTAGGGTTCTTCGCCGGACGAACAGCCCGCGCTCCAGGCGCGGATTCTAAAGTCGTGTTTCTCGCGCTTGCGTTCCATCAGGGAGGGGAGGAATTTGTTTTGCAGGAATTCGAAATGCTGTCCCTCGCGGAAAAAACTTGTCAGATTCGTGCTGAGCGAATCGACGAGTATCGAGAATTCTTTTCCCGTAGTGTCTTCGAGGACGTGCCTCATGTATTCCGGAAATGTTCTGAAGTTGCCCTGGCGCAGGCGCTTGGCCAGTCGGGCGCGAACCAGCTCCTTCTTGCCCGCGTGCAGATTGATCCCGCAATGTTCATAGACGAGATCGCTGATCTTGTGAAAATCACGATCAGTCAGAACCACGTTTTGTACGGTTAGCGTTTCCACGGCAAACTTCTCTTGTTGCTTCTTTAGGTCTTCCGGGCCAGTTCCATCAGCCCCGGGACGTCGAGAATCAGGCTTACTTTGCCGTCGCCCATGATGGCGGCGCCGGAAACTCCCCTGACTCGCCCCAGTCCCTCGCGCAGGCTCTTTATCACGACTTGCTGCCGGCCCGACAAATCATCCACCAGCAGGCCGCATTTTTTTCCGTCATCTTCCACGACAACCAATAACGCTTCGGTCGGCTCCTCCGTAGCCGGAACGACGCCAAACAGTTTGTACAGGCGAATAACGGGTATCAAATCTCCCTGGACCTTGACCATCTCGCCCCGGCATTGAACGCTTGAAAACTGTTCGCGGCAGGGCTTGAGACTGCACGCGATCGAGTTTATGGGAATGATGTAGCGGCCGGCGCCGACGGTTACGACCTGGCCGTCAATGATGGCCAATGTCAACGGCAGGCGAACGGTAAAGGTGGTGCCTTTGCCCGGCGCCGAACTGATGTCGATCCTGCCGCGCAGCGATTCAACGTTTTTCTTGACGACGTCCATTCCGACGCCGCGTCCCGATATGCTCGTCACTTCCCGGGCGGTGGACAGACCCGCATGGAAGACGAGCTTGAAGATGTCCTCATCGCACAGTTCCTGTCCGGCCGTGACGACACCGTTTTCGATCCCCTTCTGCAAAAGCCGTTCTTTATTCAAACCCTTGCCGTCATCCTGGATTTCAATAACGATGTTTCCAGCCTCGTGAAAGGCGCGCAGCTCGATATGTCCGGTTGGGCTTTTGCCGGCTTTCGTGCGTTCTTCCGCCGTTTCGACGCCGTGATCGATGGAATTACGCACCATGTGCACCAGAGGATCCGTGATTCTATCGACGACGGTACGGTCAAGCTCTGTTTGCTCGCCCAATGTGCTGAAGCTGATATCCTTCCCGGACTTCCGGGAAAGGTCGCGAACCAGTCTGGCCATTTTCTGGAAGACACCCTGGATAGGCACCATCCGCATGGACATCGACAGTTGCTGCAGCTCGCGGACGATCTTGCTTTGATGGGCGACCTTGCGACAGAAATTGTGGTCGGAGGCCAGGATGGTGTTGGCTCCTTCGGTGACCATCAACTGCGCCACGACCAGTTCCCCGACCATGTTGACCAGACTATCCAGACGGCTAATGCTGACTTTTATTTTCTCGTCGCTGGGAGTGATTTGTGCTTTTGCGGCTGTCCCCCCTGCCGGCGGCTCGTCTTTCGGAGCCAGGACCTTTTCCAGTTGCTTGTCGGCCTGCTGTGCCTGCGGGCTGTTAGAATCAAGGGTGATATTCCGGCCTTCTGCGGCGGCACCCAGTCGAGCCAACAAACCTGGCAGCGTCTCCGGACTGGTGACGGGCTTACCGGCCTCGACCGACTCCTTCAACCCGGAAACCATCTTCTTCATCATATCCGCGGACTCAAGAACGACGTCCGTATTCGCCCCGGCCAGAGCCAGCTTGCCTTTTCGGGCCATGTCGAGAAGATTCTCCGCCGAGTGCGCCAGCGAACCGATGTGGGCAAGATTCAGAAAACCTGCCATTCCCTTAATCGTGTGAAAGCCGCGGAATATCTTGTTGAGAATCTCCGTGTCGCCGGGCTTGCTCTCGAGTTCGAGTAATCCCGCTTCGACCGATTCGATGTGTTCCGTCGCTTCGGTGATGAAGTCCAGCACCAGTGAGACGTCTTCCTCGGTGATGACCATGCTTCCGGCCGGCGTTCTTTCAGCCTGGTTGGTGCCACTCGCTTCGGCCGGCGCTGAATTCGACTCGCCGGCCAGGCACTCGCCTCGTGCGACGGATTCGATTTCGCCGGTGAAGCTCTGAAGTGTTATAACCGCCTGTGTTATCGTTTCGATCAACTTGGTGACGTCTTCGGCTTCACTTTGGAATATTCTCTGCAGCGCCTCGACGGCATCAGAGGTTGCCCCTTTGGCTTGTTCGAGTCCGGCCAGGGCATGGACCCGGCCATCGTCCAAACCGGTGACATTCTGCTTGATTTGATCGACGATGGCCTGGAGATTCTCCAACTCCGACGTATCCGTCGGACTCAGCATGTTTACTGCAGAAGCTGCCTGCTGAACCAGCTCAGAAAGTTTATCAGTCTCTTGCATCTTTTCCTATTTGCCCGGCTGCGGCCCGTGCCGAGCCGCGCCGTCGCCCCCACCTGAGAAGCTTGCTCTATCCCCCAAGTCCGCCCGGTTCCGGCGGGCGCCACTTGTAGTTGCATTTTCGGCATTTGAGAGAGGCTTATTTTAGGAGAATATCAGATTTGTTCGGGCAAGATCGGCAAGGGACCTGGGACTGGCTGCGGAGGGACAATCTTATACCAAAGGCGGCGTCTGAGGCGCGTTGCCCACGGTAGAAATATCCGCGCCGGTCTTCAGCAGCGTTTGGAAGACGTCAAAGACGGTTACCAAGCCCTGCACTTTGCCCTGGTCGTCCACCACGGGCACGGCGCGCCCGCCGAACCGGCACACGTTTTCCATGAGGGTGGCCAGCGGCGTCTGGGGCCTGACCGTACGAACCGGCCGGCTCATAATCCACTTGATTTTGATCTTGAGTGTGGCATCGTCCAGGGGCCGGCGCCATTTCGCAAAGATGGACCGCAGGTAGGGGCTGAGCGCCCCGGCTATGTCCGATCGGGATAGGAGGCCCTCCAGTATGCCGTCCCGTCCTATCATGAGGTAGCCTGTATCGTGCTGCTGCATTTTTGCCACGGCCTGCTGTACGGTTTCTTCGGGACTTGCCCAGATGACCGGGCTCTTCATCACGTCTTTGGCGCCCATTGACCAGAGTCCGTCCGATGCGCGGAGGGCTGTACTTTCCGGCATCGCAGGCGGGGCCGCCGCGCGGAGGGCGGGCTGGCCGGACTCGCCCGGCAGAATGGCGGGGCACTCGGCCATTCTTCGGATCGTCTCAGAAATCTCGCCCGTTGCCGGATCTTCAGTCTTCTCGGGCGCCGTCGCGATGGGCGGGCGAGTCTGAGCCTCAACGGCTTTAGCTTCCGTCATTTCTTCGGTACTTATTTCCCCAGCGGTTGCTTTGACAGTCGTTTCTTTCGGGGCTGTCTTCGCAGCCTCGCGCCCTTGTGATTTGGATGTGCCGCCATCGTTTCTCTGCGCGGTGTCGGCCTGCTCGAGTTCCGCTTTGTCTGCCGGTGTATCGTCGGCCTGAGTCTCCTGGATTTCTTCTTCAGCCTCATCATCTTCCGCTGCGTCAGGACCTCTGCCAAAGATGGTTTTTGGGAAGATCACGCCGCAGTTGAAAGCCGGGTAGGAGCCAATTGTCATTTCGTAGGCAACATATAGAAGGCCTTCATCGCCGGCCAAGCCTATTGTTTCTTCCGGCTTGTCCCACGGTCTGCCAACAAAGGCCGGTAATCTCTGCAAGAAGTGGCCGTGCCCTTTGAGTCCTTCCCGGAAGACCCTGTCCCAGGAACCGACCAGGAAATTGCCCGCTTCGGCCACGGCGTCCACCATGCTCACAGCGAGCTGTGGCGAGGCGTCTTCTCTGTTGGCCAGGATCGTTTCTTCGGGCAGCATGACGATAACGCCGCCAAGAGTGAATAGTCCCTCCTGGTCGAATATGAGTTGAAAGGTCCCGCTCAAGGAGCCTTCAGACTGCACAACATTGACGGCGGCCAGTTTCTTGAAGCGTTTCTTGAGGCCTTCGACGGTCTCGGTGCGAACCTCTTTGGGCTCGCACGCCATGTCCACGCCGAACATGCCGGAGATATCTTCGCAGAAGGTCTTGAATGCTTCTGCGGCCAGCCCTATTGTTTGTGATTCGATTTCCGTTTGTAATGCTCCCATTTTTACCGTCCGACGGCTCCGCGGTTTGATAGGCTACTTGGTACGCTGCCTGTACTGCAGCGACAGTTCGGCCGTGTATTCGTCGGCGATGTTGAGTCTCGTCAGAATTCTGCCGGTTGGGTTCGCATGGTCCCCAATACTGTCCTCGAGGGCTTGCCCCCTGACCACGGTCGGAATCGAGACATTCAGACTACCGACCGTTTCCTGTATTCTCGATTTGACACGGCCCATAACCATATTGGCGACTTCGCCGATGGCATCGGTTATTTCCGCCTCCCCCAGTTCTCGGCAGCGCCGGCCAGCAGCGCTTCGGTGAGGCACACGTTGTCAACCATCATAAAGGCTCCCGTTTGTCCATTCTCGACCCAAAGCACAGCACCGGCGCGGACGACTCTGTCCTAATTCATTAGCGGCGCCAGCTTCCCTTTGAACTTCTCCGGCGTAAACGGCTTGGTGATATAGCCATTGGCTCCGCTGGCGAGTACATCGTCCACGATATCTTTGGCCGTTTCCGTCGAGATAATAACGATCTTAGTGTCTGCACAAGCGGGTAGCTCGCGGACTTTCCTGACCAGTTCAGGGCCAGTCATTCCGGGCATGTTGATACCGCACAACATAATATCCACAGCGGAAGCTTTGAGTTTTTCGAGGGCTTCGGCCCCATTGCCGGCCTCATAGGTCTCGCCGATGCCCAGATCGGCCACTCGTATCGTCCGCATAATGATCTTTCTCATCGTCGCGGAATCATCCACAATCATTATCGATTTAGCCATTTGAACTTTCCCCCAATTATTTCGTTGCTCGTGTCCGCCTGCCTATGTGGCATGGCCAGGATGGCCATGAATTTTTCCACGGATTGGAAGCCCGTGCCACCGACGCACGACGATATCTTCTTTTCGATAGATTCATGCGGACACTTTAATAAAAAAAAAAGCACAGTACACAGGATCGGCAGGTTCTCCTGCCCATGCGGTTCCTTTTCAGATCCCCCGTCGAGGAATAAGCGGGCAATCCAGCCTCTTTTCGCTCGAGTGGTATCAGGTTGTCAGCAACCACCTCGCCAACGGCGGGATATTCGCGCAGTGGGTGCCCGCCTATCACATGTCCGACGAGGACGTTAAGATAGTAATCCATACACTACACTGCGTATTCCCGCATATCACAGCGTGGACAAGCGGCTCCTCCGGCGAGCTCATGCTTGTCGCAACCAAAGGTGAGGCCTTGAGAATACCCTACGAGGAGCTGCGAAAACGAGTTACTGCCCCTGCCGTTCACGCCGACATCAGCCGCCTCGGGTACAATCCCGAGCTGCTGCCTTTCCGGACATTCGCGATGAACGAGCAGGATATCGCACTGTATCTGTATTGCGACCTCAGACGTCCGTTACGGCAGAATACCGACGATCTTCTGATCACGGAATTCTCGACCCCAAAGCAGATAGTAGAACAGCATGTTGTCCAACGCTTCACCACAGACAACCGCTTGCACGGCGATGTCAAATCTCTCATGGAAATTCTGGAGCCGGTCAATTTGGACTCCGTTTTGAAAATGCTGAACGATCAACACGCAGAGACACCAAGCATTCCGTCTTCGTGATTCTCAACAAGCGTGGCCCTTACGAGGCCATTGTCTTTCATGGCGTTCGGCTTGTTTTTTTTGAGATAGACTCTGAAGTATCTTTCGGTTCGTCCGCAGAGCCATTGCGTGTCCTTCTCGATCAATATTTCAGCCGTTTCGCCAAGAAATTGGCGTCGATATTGCCGGCCCAGCTCGATGTCCAGGTCTCGCAGGATTTGCGAGCGTGTTTTCATAACTGTCTTTTCGACAATATCTTGCATACTGGCCGCAGGCGTTCCTCGGCGCGGCGAGAAGGTGAAAACGTGCATTTTCGCAAAGCCGACAGACTTGGCCATAAGGACGGTTTGCTCGAAGTCTGCATCCGTTTCGCCTGGGAAGGCGACGATAATATCGGTCGTTATGGCGGGCCGGTCGAGCCTTGTTTTTATGGAATCGACCGTTCTTTTGAATTCATCGACTCTGTACTGTCTGCCCATTCTTTTGAGCACGGCATCTGAGCCCGATTGCAGTGCCAAGTGCAGGTGAGGCATGATGTTACGGTGTCTGCAAAGCGTATCGAGCAGTCGGTCGGTCACATCGACCGGCTCCAGCGAGCTCAACCTTATTCTCGCAAGGCCGGGTATCTGCGCCATTCTGTCGAGCAGGTCGGCGAGCTTGTCGTTGCAACGGTCGGGCCAGCTCTTTCTTCTGACACTTTTCCGGCCGTACGCCCCGAGGAATACTCCTGAAACCACGATTTCCTTATGTCCTGATTTCACAAGGGCTTGTGCTTCGACGAGGGCCGTCTCGGCCGGCTTGCTGCGAACAACGGGCCGCGTTTTGGGTACAATACAATAGCTGCAATAGCCGTCGCAGCCATCCTGGACCTTGAGAAAAGCCCGGGTTTGCTCCTTGAACGAGGTCAGCAGGGGCAGTTCATATTCGCTCTCGGGTTCGTTTTTATACTTGCTTTTGTGGGCGTAGTTTGCTTTAATAGGAGTGTTTGGGCAGGGCAATGACGGATTGCTTTCGGCCCAGAGTGTCAGGGTGGCGGCAAGATCGCTTTGATTGTCCACGAGATGGACGTTTTCACCCAGGCCGCTCAATTCTCCAATTTGTGCTGCCGGCAGGCAGCCGGAGACGAGTACGAGGCTTTGGGGGCTTTGCTTGAGAACTTTTCGGATGCATTGGCGGCTCTTGGCTGAGGCAGTATGGGTTACGCAACACGTATGAACGACAAGCAGGTCGGGCTCTTGGGGCCCTTCGGCCTGGCGGAGCCCGCGGTGTTCGAGCAGCTCTCGAATCTGCTGGCCTTCGTATTGGTTGACCTTGCAGCCAAGAGTATGGATGGAAAAAGTCCTCATAATGTGGTATAATGTACAGACGGTTCGACGGATTTACAAGGCTGTAGTCCGCGTGGGCACCCCGTTGCCCACGCTACAGCGGGAGGCGTGTTATGGCGGCTGAAACCGGTTCGGTTTGGGCGATTGATATCGGTAGCAATTCCCTCAAGGCGCTGTACCTGAGCACCGAGCGCGGCGTTGTGGAAGTGCTGGGCTTTGACAACATTCGGCACGGCAAGATGCTCATCGCCGGTGCCGTGACGGAGGCGGAGCGCGAGGAGCTTATTGCGCTGAGTCTGCGCCAGTTTGTCAACAAGTACGATTTGAGCGCCGATGAGATCGCCGTCTCCGTGCCGAGCCAGAACAGTTTCGCCCGATTCGTGACGCTGCCGCCCGTGGAACCGAAGCGCATCCCCGAGATGGTCAAATTCGAGGCGGTCCAGCAAATTCCTTTCGGCATTAACGACGTGCAGTGGGACTGGCAGTTGATGTCGGAACCGGACGGCTCCGAGATTAAGGTCGGTATTTTCGCCATCAAGAACGAGGTGGTCGATTCCGCTCTGGAACATTTCAACAGAGAGGACATACAAGTCAGCACCGTGCAAATGGCGCCCATGGCGCTGTATAACTACCTGCTGAACGACCGTCCCGAATTGGTGACTTCCGACACTCAGGCGACGGTGGTGCTGAACATAGGAGCCGAGAATACCGACCTGGTCGTTTGCACGAAATCGGCCGTATGGCAGCGGTGTATCCTCATCGGCGGCAATGCGTTCACAAAAGCCATAGCGGACACGTTCAGGCTCAATTTTGAGAAGGCCGAGAAGCTCAAGCGCACCGCGCCCGTGAGCAAGTACGCGCGTCAGATATTCCAGGCGATGAGACCCGTCTTTACGGATCTGGCCTCCGAAGTCCAGCGGTCGCTGGGCTTTTACAACAGCTCCAATCCGAAGACCAAGATCGTGCGGATCGTTGCCCTGGGGGGCGGAACCAAGCTGCGCGGTTTGCTCAAGTACTTGCAGCAGACGTTGCAGATCCCCGTCGAAAAACCTGATGCGTTCAAGAGACTGGCGATTGGGCCGGGGGTATCGCCGGCGAAATTCCACGAGAACGTCGGCGACTTCGGCATCGTTTATGGTCTTGCCTTGCAGGGCCTGGGGCTGGCCCGGATCGAGAGCAATCTGCTGCCTCGGACGGTCGCCCGGTCCATGGCGTGGGCCGGCAAGAGCAAGTACTTCATCGCGGCTGCGTGCATGCTGCTTGCGGTCTCAATGCTGGCTTTTGGGCGGACCGGCTGGGACAAGCTGAACCACGACAAGAATAAACCGGTCCGGGACAGAGCGGCCGGAATCATCGGGAGTGTCCAAGAAGCGACGCAGCGGCTTGATGTCCTCAAGACCGATGCTGCCGGCTATGACAAGAAAATAGAGTCGCAATTCGAGCCCTTCAAGTATCGTGAAGTCATCCCGCAGTTGTATGAAACCATCGTTTCGGCTTTGCCCGATGCAGAGAACACGCCGGAACAGGCCGGACTCTACGCGGCGTTTGCCAAGGGCGACGTGGCAGAGATCGGAAAGATGCCCCGCAACCAGCGAAAGCAGATATTTCTTACGAATATCTCCATGTACTATTCCAACGACCTGGCCAAGGCGCCGTTTGGCGGCGCGGACCAGTGGAGGAAAAGCCGGGCCACCCCGGGGATGCAGGGAGAGGGGTATGAGGGCATGGAGGAGATGATGATGATGGAGGAAGAGATGATGATGGGATATGACATGGGGATGTATGCGCCCGGTTTCATGTCCGGCACGGAGACTCAGGACCAGAGAAAGCAAGGCTTTGTCGTGACTGCCGTCGGCTACAGTCCCTATGGCACCAGTGTCACGGAGCTGGGCACGTTACTCGACCCGCACGGCGTTGAAAAGCAGCCGGAGAAATGGGGATTTGTGACCCGGCTGGCGAACCTTGACGCCCTGGCCCAGGACGCCAATAGCCCCTTCGCGCTGTACGAGAGGACCGATCCCGAGCAATTTAAACTGGAAATGAAGGAAGTGTCTCTTCTTGATGCTGAGATGACGCCTCCCGAGGGCGTAGGAGTATGGCAGGAACAGACCCCGAACATCAGTGCGGCCGGTCCTCGCGGCGGTACAACTGTCGAATGGGCTTTGATTGACCCGATGACAAATGAGATCATTAGCAAGGTTGCGGAGATGGACGAGACCGGAAAACAGAGGCTCTATCGAGGCAAGCCCGTGTTCAAAGTCAACGACCATTGGTTTGTGTTGAAGGCCAAATTCGTCTGGAAGAATGCGCCTGAGCCTCCTGCACTGCCTATGGGGATGTCCCCCTTTGGAATGCCTTCGGCGATGCCGTCGTCGCCGCCGAGTTCCGGGTCCAGCGGCCGAAGCTCATCAATGCCTGATGATATGTGAGTGAGAAGATGAACCTACCGAATATCAAAGACGTCTTACAGAAGTTAGCCGTTTTCAAGAACAATCTGTCTCTGTTGGTGGCGGTGATCGTGGCCGCGGTGGGTGGACTTCTTTTTGTTCCCACGTACCTGATCAGCCGAAGCTTAGAGGCGCAGGTCCAGCAGGCCAGTATCAGCGGCGCGGCCAGACAGATTGACACTTTGTGGGAAACGGTTGTTCCAGAGAAACAATTCGAACGCGCGGCGGCCCTCCAGGAGGCCCATGCGAAAGATGCCAACGACGTGGAACTGCTGGCCAGACAGACTACACAGCGCGAATTGCTCAGCTATGACATATTTCCATCGCCCGATCCCAACGCCGGTTTCTCCGCGTTGATTTTTCAAGTATTCGGCCAGCGGTATCGCAAGGGGATTGACGGGCTCATTACCGGCGTCAATGCCCGCGATTGCCCGACGAGCGAGGAGATCAAAAGGGGCGTGGATGATTTGTCGTCCGGCCCGCGTTCGAGGGGCGGATACGGGATGATGGATGGTTACGAAAGCATGCCGATGGGCGGCCTCTATGATGGAGGGATGATGCCGATGGGCAGCATGCAGCGGATGATCGTCGATGAAATGTGCGTGGACCGGGCCAAATCGATTTCGGTTTACGTCAATCCGACGGAGATCGCGGGATACGAGTACTGGGGCAGCTACACCTACGGCGTCAAGCCGGAAGATGCGGTCAAGGATTGCTGGTACCACCAGTTGGGGTACTGGGTCATCCACGACATTTTCGACACGATAGAAGCCATGAATTCGGGTCACGACAACGTCCTGACGGCGCCGGTCAAACGATTCATGCGCATTACCTTCACGATGGGAATCAACCGGCCGAGAGCCGGCGGCGGTACGTTCACGGGATTCAGCCGAAGGAGGAAGCAAACCCAGGGTCCGGGCCAGATGCAAGAGGCCGACAAGCCCGCGTATGTTCTTACAGGGACTGACGGGCTTACCGAATCCTGCACGGGGAGGTTCTCCAAGCCGGAGGGTGACATCGACGTCATCCATTTCAGCGCGACCTTTGTGGTCAGTGCCAAAGACTTGTTGCTCTTCATGGAAAAGTTATGCAGCGGCAAAGAGCATCAGTTCAGGGGATACGCCGATGGAAAGGACGCGCCGCAGACTTTCAAACACAATCAGATAAGCATTTTGGAGAGCAAGATCGGATCGCCCAGCTTCGCGGATATGACTCACAGGTACTACCGCTACGGGTCGGACAACGTCGTGGAATTGGACTTGATTTGTGAGTACGTTTTCAACAGGAAGGGCTACGAGATCATTATTCCGGAGCCGGTCATGAATACCCTTGCCGGGCAGGACCAGCAAGCTACCCCGTGAAACGTTCAGGGAAACAATCTGAAATGGGATACGAAATATGACTCTACCAGATTTCAGCAAGATAGGCGGCTTTTTCGAGGAGCATGTTGAGAAGATGGTCCTGGTTGTTGTCGGGGCACTATGTGCCTGGCTCCTGATTACACGGGTCATCTTGAGTCCCAACGTAGTCCCCTATGACGGCAAGAACATCAGCCCCACAGCGATCGACGAGCAAATCTATGCGAAGGCCAAGCTCCTGCAGCAGAAGCTCAACGAGGCCCCCGAGGACCTGCCGCCCTATGATCCGAAGGTCGATGATTACGTTGCCCTGCTTGATTCGGCCATCAGGGGTGTTGACGTTAGACCGGTGCGCCTGGCGCCTTATCCGGTGGTCGCCCGCGAGGGGCCGGGCGGCGGCGTCTATAGTCTTCCTCGTATCGGCGAGGTCAGCGACGTGGACGTCGAGCATATCCGAACGGTGGCCTACGTGCCGACCGTTCTGATCACGCCGGAGACCCCTTACGACAAAGGCAACAACGAGCCGAATGACCTCGATTTCGTGACGGTCGAAGCGAAGTTTGACGTGGCCGGATTGTACCAGAGGTGCCGGGAGAATTTTGTTGAGGACGTCGAGGAACAGTTTGCCGACCCCTGCCTGGCCAAGCCGGTTTTTGCGCGCGTGCAGTTGCAGAGGCAGGAGCTGGCGGATGACGGAACCTGGGGCCCCTGGCAGGATGTTCCTCGGCCCAGGATTGACGCCTACAAGAGGTTGTTTCAAATCGCCGAGCACGTGAAAGACCTGCCTCCGGGAGGGTTGAAGGTTCAGTTGCTTCAATTCGACAATAAACAGGTTCAGATGAATTTGCTGCAGCCCGAGGCCTACCAGATCGCCTCGGCCGACGAGGAGTGGTTTCCTCCGGTGCTGCACCGCCGGTTCCAGGATATTCAAAGAAAGACAAGTCTGGAAGAGAAGCGTGAGGCCAGAGAAACGGAAAAGGAAACCCAAACGCGAAGCACCACGGCAACCGACACGCGCACCAACAGACGCCCAACCAGAACGACGCGCGGCGGTGCTGGCGATGCCTATGGCGGCGGCGTTGGAGGAGACGCCTATGGCGGGGATACGAGGCGAGGAGGCAGTCGCAGGGACCGTTTCGGTACGCAGGGGCAATTACCCGGGGACGCGGGGCGTCCGACTCGAGGTGCAAGAGGCGCGACGGACGACGCTGCGTTGTACGACATGGGACTGGAGGGGCTCGGTCTGGGGACAACCGATCCAAGAGCCGCCCTGCGAAAGCCATCGGTGAATGAGGTTTACATCAAATTCGATGAAATTCGTATCACGTGGTTGACGGATTTTACGAAGCTGCGCGAGCCGTTGGCGTTTTGGGCTCACGATGATACCGTCGAGCCGGCCAAGACGTACCGATACCGGATTCGGTTGGGTGTGTTCAACCCGCTGGCCGGAACAAATCAGTTGAGCGAGAAGGACAAAGCGCTCAAGGACCAGGTGATCCTGTGGAGTGATTTTTCCGCCGTCACAAAACCCGTCGAGATTCTGGACAGGTTGTACTTTTTCGCGAACAGCGTTCGGGAGATGGAGAAGGCGGTTACCGTGCAGGTCTCCAGGCTCGCGCTGGGCCGCTGGTACAGCCGCAACTTCGTAGTTCACCAGGGCGAGCAAATCGGAAATGTCATTGAGCCCGAGCCGGAAAAGCCCGATCGCAGTGCCTTGGGCGCTACTGGGTTGGGCGCCACGCTGGGCGGTCTGGGCGACCCGATGGGTCGTTTTCCCGGCTTTGGCGTGCCTCAGGAGAAATCCGACGTGCCCGAGACCGTTGATTGCACGACCGGGGCTGTCATGGTCGATGCGATCATTGTGAACGACTGGTCGGGCGCGCCGGCGCTTCGCACCAGGAACTACCATGACATGCTCTACAGTTACGACGGGGTCAGTATTGAACACATGCCCGTCGGCTCAACGTATTGGGAGCCGCAGTTGCAGGCCGTCTTTAGTCACATCGCAAGAAAGCAAAGAGAGTCTCACGAGCCGTTCAAGGCCTTTGGAACCGGCGGACGCCAGCAGCGTATGGGCGACGGGATGCAAGAGTACTATGACATGGGCGAGGAAATGCTCTACGACATGGGGGGTGGCGGCCGTCCTCTCTATTAGTCTCGGCCCGCTGGTTCTCGTTGTCGTGCCGGTACGCCTGATTTGCTGAGGCTCAGTTCGCCTTTTAACGCAAGAGTGCATCGCCTGTAGCGCATGATTGTCATATCGTCAAGCTCACCTGATGACGGGTCGAGGGTTCTCGCAAACGCACACTGCGACAGGCGTTTTTCACGTCAGTATCCGCGTTTTTGCACCCACGAAATGCAAAACTCCGCAGCCGCGGCGCGCACCTGCCTATCCGTCCTATAAAAACTAAAGGCCCAGGACTGGTTCTGCCGATAGGGTAAGTGTTGGGTCGGTGTGTTTCTTCCCAGACAAATGGCAGGCATTCAAGAAAAGAAAGGAATCGGAGATGGAGAAAAAGAAAGGATTTGGAGCAATGATCCCCGTCATGAGGACTGTTATGGCGGTTGCAATCACGGCGGCCGGACTTGGCTTGGCCGGATGCGGCGAACAGATGGCCAGGGTCGAACAGACCCAGTCGAGATTGCTGGCAATGGTGGAAACCAACGCCGAACAGATCGCTGCCATAGCCGCACGTATCGAGCAGAACCAAACGGCGTTGCAGGCCGGGTTTGAGGACCTGCGGGTCAATATCCAGCAGGTGGCAGCCAAAACAACCGCCGTCAGCCAGGAACAGGTCAGACTGCGTGAGGCAATACAGGATAGCTCTCGACAATTGACCGCCAAAGTGGTTGCGGTTGAGCAGAATCAGCACGAGCTGCAGGCCGGGATCGAGAACGTGCAGAACGATACCCGGACGGCCGCTGCGGAAGTCGCTTCCGATATAAAGGCCGTCGCAGACGAGCAGACCAGACTGTACGCGACGGTGCAGAACAGCAGCCGGCAGTTGGCGGACAACGTGGCCGTGATTGAGCAGAACCAGCAGCAGTGGCAAGGCAGGATGGAAGGTCTTGCGGAGAACATTCAGCAGGTCGCCGTCACCATCGATGCCCTTGGAAAGGATGTCCTGAGACTACAGGAGACTCTCCAGCAGAACGCTCGTGAGCTGGCGAGCATGATGGAACTGGCCGGGCAGGATCAGCTCAAGTTTCGAGAGAAGACTCAGGCGAGTCTGCGGGCTTTGGATGACTCCCTCAGTGCCCTCAAGCAGAGTCAAAACAGACTGCAAAGCCAGATTGAGGACGTTCAGAACAGCACCGAGAGCATGGGCCGTGACGTTCCGGAAGCCCTTGTGAGACTGGCCGACGAGCTGGCCCGCATGGGCATTGTGGAACGAGCTGAAGTAATGGATATCGAACCGTCGTCGTCCTCGCCGCCCTCAGAATCGAACGGCGTGGAGTAACTTGCGACAAGGATGTTTTGCGCCTAACGACGGCTGATTAAACGCTCTTTTTCATAGTCATTGCGGGCAGTCCCGCGCCAATTTGGCCTGAGTCAAAGTTCAATTGGTGCGGGACGAGTCCTGCGCCGCGATAATCGCTTGCCTCCGCAGAGAAGTTCGTGCGTTTGTCGCACATGGTCATTCTTTTTCTTCGATTCACAGACTAATTCAAATCCGGGGAATGTCCAATTCCAACTGAAGCATCACAATCCGTTGCGAGTGTTTCAGGGCGTTTTCTTGACTTGTAGCGTTCGTCTCACGCTCATTCTCGGGCATTCCTGACTTGAAATCTGGATCCATAAGTAGTATAATAGAGTATTGTCCTTTCAAAAGTTGCTGTTTCCCGGCTGTCTTGGGAGCAGGCGGGTGTGTTTGGAGAAGACGGCGTGAAGAAGTTGACATCGTTTGCGGTGGTTCTGAGCATCTGCTCCTTGGCGGCCGCAGAGGTTTCTATCAGAGTGTGCCTGGCGGACGGCAATACGCCTCTCGAACCGGCAGATGCCAATACCCCCTTCGTATATCGCGACATCATGGTCGGCACGAAGCTGACAATCATCGTCGCTTCGGATGCCGCCGGCTCATGGGCTGGCGGGCTGTATATCGAAGGTATTGACAGAGATTATGGCGTTCTATCGGCCAGGGACGACAACGATGCCACCCCCGACTGTGAAGGTTCACGCCTGGAGGCGGTCGGGCTGGGGGCTCAGGTCCTCGATTACCAGGACGGTTTAAGTTCCGGATTCGAGCTGAGTTCCCATAACAGCGCCGTGCCGGGTGACTGGTTCATTATCGACTACACTGCTACCAAGGTGAGGAGCTGCCGGGTGGCCTTCTACGATTATCCAGCGCTCGATGAAAACCGCGATCCCGACGATAAGGGCATTCCGATCGATGAGTTTCCCATGGGCATCTATGAGCTCGTGTTTAACCAGGTGCCTACACGCGATTTCGACCAGGACGGTACTGTGGGGCTCACCGACCTTGCGATTCTCGCCTTGTACTGGGGGGCTATCGACCGTAGCGAGCCGGACTGGTGCCAGGGCGCCGACCTCAACGCGGATGGGCGCGTGGACGGCGCAGATTTGGCGCTTTTCGCGGATTATTGGCTTGAGAAGACGCAATAGCAGCTCCCTTTGGCCGCGTCATGGCGACTCCTCACGCCCCCCTTGGTTGTGATTCTGTCCAGAAAACACCAACGACCGGGATAGCACGGATTCCTCGCCGCACTGCCTGCCTTCCTTTGGTGCAGCGGGGGTCAGGAAAATAATTTTCACATTTTTTGAAAATCCTGCAAAAAAGGTATCAACATTTTGCCTCTCTCAATCGCCTCTCTAATTAGACAGGCAAATAGACAGGCCTGCTGAGTCGGTGCCTGATAACCGTATTTTGTTTAAGAGTGAGTTTTTGTTAACCAGAATGAATGTTACAAGAGGTAAAACCATGAAGACGAAATATTTTGTGTTGGGGCTTCTTTCCGCATTGTCTTTGTCAGTCAACAGCGTTGCTCTTGGGGATAGACAATTGGGAAGGAGCGAGATTCTGCAAATCTTCACGCAGTTGACAAGTCAGCCAAGAAAAGCCTGGATATCAACGGGCACGATAGAGGCGACGCACGAAGGATACGGGGCGCCAAAGACGACGAATGAGACCGAGATTGCCAATCAAATCAGTCTGGAGGTTCGCCAGTACCAGGACAATCCCAATAAGAGGGAGCGGGACGAAGCGTTGCAGAAGATGAGGCTTGACGCGATACCGTTCAACGTTCGGTACAAACTGTCCAATCAACATACGATGAAGTCAAGCGTAGTCGTAAGGTTCGACGGGAGCAGGTTTTACTGGGAGATCAATGTGAATTCGCGTTCGGACTCCGTCATGCCTGGGCCGAATCTTCAAGGCAATTTCATGACCGACCAGTTCGACCTGGCGTGGAACGGCAAGCGGGTTTTCGCGTGGGACGGGCAGAAGTACACCATTTACTCGCGGTCCGGCAATTACGCCATGGTGGATGCGACGGGCTCGACCCCGCACGCGGTCAATGGTTCCTTGACGGCTGGGCTGGTTCCGTGGGGATACGGCCTCTATACGTATGAGAACCTCGCCGCCGCCCAATTCTCGGCAACCGAGAAGTACGTTGACGGCCAGACGCAGGTGCATCTGACGCTGAACCTTGCGGATGGCTCGGAAATGCTCTTTGTGCTGGATACCCAGAAGAGCTACGCCCTCGTTTCTCATGTGACCAGCGGCATCAAGACTACCGTTTCGACGCAATATGGGAACTACCAGATGATCGCAGGGCGCTGGGTTCCGACAACGATCTCCATAGACCGGTATGACGCCCTGACCAACAAACTGTCAGCGTACGACGTCTGGAATTTCACGATGGTCAGCAGCCAGACCCCTTCAGCGGGGAGTTTCACCGTCGGGTACGATCCTGACGCACTGATAGAGTATCGCTCCAGTGTGACGGCCACACCAGCCGTGTACCGTTATTCGCAGATCCTCGACACGGACCTGCTCCTGGCCCACAGATTGGCCTTCGCGGCCTCCGAAGGCGTTCAAGCTCAGAACTGTGCGACCGTGGCGATGAAGTATGCCGCTTCTCAGTTGGGCAAGGACCTGACGGACCGGCAGCTCGCTCAATTGATAGACGGGGTCGACGGCACAACAAGTCTTTACGCCATGAAGGGCTTTGCGCTGCGTTCGGGCCTGTATTGCCGGGCCGTCCGGATCGATACCCGGACTCTCAGGAGCTTGATCGGCTGCCAGGTTATCCTGCATATCCCCAAAAAGAATCACTTCGTGGTGGTTGGGGATATCGACAATGCGTATGTCTGGAGCATAGATTTGGCAAATGACAAGTTCTGCTACCGCACCGATATCAGCTTCTTCGACATGGACTGGACCGACGGGGTCGCGCTGCTGCTCTCGGACCGCCCCATCCTGGGGCCGCTCGCGGATATTGCCGAGCCCGAGCTTCGCAGGATAACCGGGGGTACCGGCTACACGTGCACTAACCTGCTGC
Source organism: Sedimentisphaerales bacterium (assembly GCA_035529475.1). Taxonomy (GTDB): domain Bacteria; phylum Planctomycetota; class Phycisphaerae; order Sedimentisphaerales; family Anaerobacaceae. The sequence continues at coordinate 22,764 of DATKWR010000324.1, forward strand.
AGGAGGAGGAAGTCATATTTTGCATGGGCTCTTGTGACGGCTACTACGAGTACTACCCCGAAAGATACGGCTGTGAGGCGGCCGAGAGCGGGATGTGCATGAGCCAGATGTTTCTGCGACTCGCCGAGGTCCCCTGCATAAAGGATCCCTATGACCTATGGAACTGCGATGTTACAGGGGAGTGGGGTTTCTACTATATGCGCGCTTGTTCTTAGCAAATATCTCAAGACTGTCACCCCGAGCAAAGCGAAGGGTCTGGGCGTCGCAAATCAGAGATTCTTCGCTGCGCTCAGAATGACAAACTGTGTTTTGAGATAGTTTCTTGGTAAGCCGCCCGAGGCAACGGGCAAAGGCAGGTGAGCATTCACAGATCACCTGCCTTTTCTGCCTTCCCGCCAGAGGATGTTTTCATCGACGTTGACTCATTTGAAGTGCGGTCGTAGAATCTGCGATTATGAGACGCGCTGGTTTTACACTCGTTGAGCTGCTTGTCGTCATTGCCGTCATCGCTCTTCTTGTCGCCTTATCGATCGCCGCCTTGCACGCTTCAAAGCAACGAGCCAGGACCGTTCTGTGCGGTTCACATATCAAGCAGTTGACAATGGACCTGCTCATGTACGAAGCGGATAACGAAACGTTCCCGTACGGCTTTTTGGATAGTTTCACTCCACCTCCCGGGGGCTATCCGGGCAGTCCCTCCCGTGATAGATTGGGATGGTGGTGGTTCCACTTCCTGCAAGGCCGCGACGACACGAAGGAACCACTGCTTCGTTGTCCTTCGAAATCATTGAGCCATCTAAGCCTCAAGGGCAGTGTTCTCTATGGTAACTACGCCGTGAACCAGTCAATATTCAAAAGCCCCGGCACTACTCAACTGCAGAGAAAAGAATTTGTAGGAACTCCGTTAAGCAGCGGGGAGGTCACGGGGGGGACTCTGTTGATTGTGGACAACGGCTACAGTGTTACAAGCTGGTGGCACGCTGCCGATGTGCCTCCCTCGCCTCTCGATAGCGGCAGAGGGGAAGACACAGCCTACGTGCCAGGCCTTGAAATCAACAGGGGGAAAAACCTTCTTCCCGGCCAGGAACAAGATGCCGTAAACGGGCGCCATCCGAACAAGACGATCAACGTCGGATTCGGGGACAACCACGTCAGCACTTTGAAGGCTCAGGATTTGTTCGTTGAAAAAACGGCTGACGGCTATGCCAACAAAATCCCCCTCTGGTCGCCAAAATGAGAAATCTTAAGGAAAGACTCCCCCGATAACCGTCTCCATCTCGGCGTCGCTCATGTACTCGACCTGCGCGGCTGACTTCAGAAAATAGTCTGTATCAACGGACCGCTTCTGATAGAATTCGATTCGATGTGGAAGCCTCGTCACGGGATCGACGTAGAACTGCCACTTCTTATGTACCACGCTGCTGGAGCTACTCTCAGTCCATGTCAGGTCATAGACTTCGATACTGCTGCCAGACTGCAAGGCAGCTTCGACGGTGCGAGTCCACTGAGCATCGCGAGGAATACTATGAATGTCGTGAAACGGCAGCAAAGCCAAGGTAATGTCCAATCCCTCTTTGACGCTGGTAATTTCATCTTCAGCCAGTTGTTTTTCGTCCGTCACCCCGGTAAGCGAATTCTTGCTCTTTCTGACGCCGGCCCCGACGTCGGATAGCACCCATACCGCCCCGGTTCTGATCAGATAAGTGTTCAGCCCTTGTGACACCCACTGTTCCTGCATTTGAGTGGTGGACGTCGTGATATGGACGTTTCTTACTCCTTCGACGGCCGAGTATATCTGCTTTATGCTGACTGCCGTGGCGCTCGACGAGTAGAGGAACAAGCCGAGCCCTATCAAAATGACAGCGGCAGCGCCAGCGGCAAAACCGGTCTTGAGCAGCGGTTTGGCCTTCAGCCCGGCGACTTTGCGTTTAATGTGATCGGCAAAGTCAACAATCGCCGCTGTACGGCAGCCGGCGCCGGTCTCAACGGGCCCCTCGAGCGGCCGGGCCTGGGCAGATTCATCCAGATGATATACCGTGACGACATCCGATTCGGCCCGCTCGGCAATGTCGCTGATCTTGCGATGAAGCCCCTGCACCCTGGCCAGGCAGTCTGGGCACGCGCCCAGATGCGAGGTAAGGTCGCCGCGGAATTCGGCGTACGGGTCATTAGCCGGGTCGATGCCATAAGGCAGAGCGTAATCATAGATGTCGCTGGCCGAGACGGCTTCGCACGGGAATTCGCCGTGAGCCGCTCCGCCGCGAAGCAGTTTCTGACGCATCGCTTCACGACGCCGGTACAAGTGCTTTCGGCAATCCGGACAGGTACACAGGTGTTTCAACGTTTCGGCGTTTGTTTCGCGGAAGACCATTGAGATAACCGTCGGGATGGCGGTCCGGGCGTTTGAACAGATCTCCGTGCCTTCGGTCGGCTTAGCCGCCAGGAGCTGGCCCACGTGGCATAGCTGCTTGTGCGTCAGGTGCAAATCCCGCAGAGCCAGCAGGTCGGCGGAGCACGCCCGGCACTTGTCAACGTGCATGGTTATGGGCGTCGGTACGCGCACCTCCAAAACAGGATCGGCCAGACTGGCCAGGAACGGCTTCACCATGCTGCATGTCACCGGCTCCCCGGCGAGGGCAAAATGGAGCTTCAGAAGGGTACTGATAGCCCAATCCTGCCGGTGCTGCTCGCTGCCGGCGTTTTCTTCTATGTGCACGAGCAGGGTTTCCAGCCGCTCTATCTCGGCCTGGCAATCCCGGCACTGGTTTATGTGGTGCAGGGCGCCTTCGGGTATGCCCGCCCGGGTTCTTTCGCTCAGGAAGTCATAATAGTACAGCCGGGCGTTCGTGCAATTTGAATCGGGATTATACGAGATCATTGGGTATCCCCCATATCTTGAGGAATGAACTCACGCATCTTCTTCCTGGCCAGCGATAGATACCGAGCCACACTTCTTTTGTCCAGTTGCGTCTTCTTGGCCGTATCGGTTATGCTCAGCCCATTGCAATACCGCTGCAAAACGACCGCCGCTTCGCACTTCGGCAACCGGCTCTCGATGAGCCGAAACATCTCTTGTGTCGCTTCCACCTGGATGAAGTTGCTCTGCGGGTTTTCCTGCATCGTGTCATATCTGTGCAATTCGGCGTACTCTTGAATGCCCTCTTGATGGTTGCTCGTTTGGCGGCAGGCATCGATAACGTCATTTGTAAGGGCCCTGTAGAGATACGCTTCCATGTCCTCGAGGTGCGGAGGAATTGGATTATGGACCAGTGAAACAAAGAAGTCCTGGAAAACGTCGTCCGCCTTCGACTTGTCCTTGATGTGGAAGCAAATTATCGCGCGAATTTGAGTGCCGTACTTGGCAAAGACTTCCGCCGCCGATCCCACTCGCCTGTGGATCTCGGTTCCGTTGTTCCCGCTAAATGTGTTTTCGTCCGCGTCGAACATCCAACCAATTCCCGGAAAGCCAGCATCGCGCTGTCCATACCCGGCAGAGCCGCTTCGCTTCATCCTGAAAACAGCATCGCAAGTGGACCACAAGTATGATACCAGCAATTGGCCTGCAAGTCAAAGGATAAGTATTGCCGTTTTGCTGAAATCTTGGTAACAAGAGTGCCTATGCCCGGTCAGAAGGACAAATATCGCATCTTTCTCAGCGCCGCCGAGCCGAGCGCAGACGCCCACTGTGCAGGTTTGATAAGCGCTCTTGGAAAGGAGGCCCAGAGCATCGAATTCGTCGGCGTTGGCGGCCCTAAAATGGCCCGGGCCGGTTGCACTCTGCTGGAAAGCACGGCCGGCAGAGCGGCTATGATCTACAGAGCTTTTGCTCAGGTGGCTCATTTCTACAAGCTCATCAAACGTATAAGCCGGTTCCTCAGAACGAACGACGTCGATCTGGTCGTGGTCTGCGATTCGCCCTCGTTCAACTTCCACGTCGCAAAAGCAGCAAAAAAAGCGGGGATCAAGACCCTTTTCTACGTGGCGCCGCAGCTTTGGGCCTGGGGCGGCTGGCGAATTGGCAAGCTCCGCAAGTGCTGTGACAAACTCTGCTGCCTGCTGCCCTTCGAGCAGGACTGGTTCGGTCGCCGAGGCGTGCAGGCGGTCTTTGTGGGCAATCCACTGCTCGATGAGCTGGAAATAGACCTGGCACATTATCAGAGATATGAGAGCTTCAAGCCGGAGAACGCCAGATTTGCTATCGTGCCAGGCTCGCGCCCGGCCGAGATCGACTCGCTTTGGCGCCCGATGCAGCAGATAGCGCTGCGCCTGAAGCAGAAGTGCCCCGGGGCGACTTTCGTAGCCGTCGCGGTGGACAGCGAGCGCGAGCAGATTCTCAGGGCGGCACAACTGCCGGGCTTCGAGTCCCAATATGTTATCGATTCGGTCCACAACGCGGCCCGCGCCGCCGATTTTGCCATCGTGGCCAGTGGCAGCGCGACGCTGGAGGTGGCCGCCGCCGGTTGTCCGATGGTCATCATGTATCAATCCAGCAGAATCCTCTGGCATTTGGCCGGGCGGTGGCTGCTTGCCACCAAGTACCTGTCCCTGGTCAATATCCTGAGCGGGAAGGAATTGGTGCCTGAATTCATGCCGTACTTCAGTTCGATTGACCCGATAGTGAGGGCTATTGAGCAGCTTCTGGAAGACGGCGATGAGCTGGCTGAGCTAAGCAGGTCGCTGGCGAAGCTGACCGAGCCTTTGGCCGAGAAGAACGCCCGCGAGGAAGTCGCAAGGATCGCTCTTGAAATGCTGCATTGATTAGCCCCTCCTCAACAAGCTGGGTCCAAACCCCGGAGATTCTTAGTGGATAGACACAACAGCATCGTGAAACCATGCCCCGAGCGAAGCCGAGGGATCAACCTC
>DATKWR010000325.1:0-2938 GCA_035529475.1 Sedimentisphaerales bacterium
TGGGCGCTGACTCGCGGATCGGCTCGGCGTTTTTGTTTCCAGGCGTCGGCTTCGGCGGCAGTTGCTTCCCCAAAGATATTCGGGCGCTGATTCATACGGGCTCCGAGTACGGCGTCGAGATGGCTATCGCAAGAGCCGTCCAGCAAGCCAACATCAATCAGCAGGAGCGCTTCGCAGAACGGGTCATCGATCATTTTCGCGGGCGCGAACGTGGAACCACGTTGGCGGTCTGGGGATTGGCGTTCAAGGCCAGGACCGACGACGTCAGGGAGTCGCCGGCGATCTATTGCATCAGAAAGTTTCTCGACTGCGGAATGAAGGTCAGGGCTTATGACCCGGAGGCCGCCTCGGCGGCGACGGCCGCTTTGAAGGGGGCCATCGAGACCTGCCAAAACGGATACGGCGCCTGTGACGGCGCCGACGCCCTTGTGATCTTCACCGACTGGCAGGAGTTCCGCAACCCCGACTTTGAGGTCGTCGCCGGGAAACTCAAAGGCCCCGTGATATTCGACGGCAGGAACCTGTATGACCCCGAGATCGTCAAGAACGCGGGGATTCAGTATCACAGTGTCGGCAGGGCATCCGTTTGAGGACCTTTGGCCATTGAGAAGCGTGTGTGAGAAGCTCGCAATGTCATTCTGAACGGAGCGTAGCGCAGTGAGGAATCTTTTTCTTACGGGCGAATGCCAGATGCTTCGCTTCGCTCAGCATGACAAGTTCTCACACATGCTCTATAAGAAAGGATAGACCGATGCAAATCGCAATCAAGAGCCTGGGCGTGCTTTTTATCCTCATGGGAGTGGCGTACTTACTGCGGCCTGAGATGATCAAACGCCTTATGGAGTTTTTCAAGAAAGGTAAGCGCATCTATTTCGCGGGGCTGTTGAGATTTACGCTGGCGGTCGTCTTCTTGGTGGGCGCCCGCGAATGCCGGTCTTTCTGGGTCATTTTTGCGTGCGGAATCATCTTCCTGCTCGGCGGGCTTTTGATCTTTGGCCTCGGGCCCGAAAAGATCAGATGGATGCTCGACTGGTACGCGCGGCAGTCTATTCTGGTTTTTCGCGTCATTGCCTTTATTGCTCTGGTTTTCGGGGTGATCGTTGTCTTCGCGGCATAGTACCGCCTGTCGAACAGCCGGAGCGGCGGAAGCATTGTGTCAAGGATATTTCGATGCCTGATCGTAAAGCGCTGGTTACAGGAGCCGCGGGATTCATTGGCTCGCATTTGTGCGAGCGGCTGCTGGCCGATGGCTGGGCCGTGACCGGCGTCGATAATTTCGACGACTTTTACGACCCGCAAATCAAACGCCGCAACGTCGCCAAGTGCCTGACGAGCGAGAATTTCAGGCTCGTCGAAGCCGACATTCGCGACAGCGCCGCTCTGGACAGGGCTATTGATAAAGGGGTCGAAGTAGTCATACACCTGGCCGCCAAAGCAGGCGTGCGGCCGTCCATCCTCGAGCCGGTCTTGTACGCCGATGTCAACGTCACTGGAACGGTGGCTCTGCTCGAATTGGCCAGGACGCACAAAATCGGCAAGTTCATATTTGGATCGAGCTCGAGCGTTTATGGCAACAATGAAAAAATCCCGTTCTCCGAGGACGACAACGTCGGTTTTCCCATCTCGCCCTACGCGGCGACCAAAAAAGCGGGCGAGCTGATCTGCCACACGTACCACCATCTTTGCGCTATGTCCGTTACGTGCCTGCGTTTTTTCACGGTCTATGGCCCAAGGCAAAGGCCCGATCTGGCCATCCACAAATTCGCAAGGCTTATCCAGCAGGGAAAGCCCCTCCCCGTCTATGGCGACGGCTCGATGATGCGCGACTTCACATACATCGGCGACATCATCGAGGGCACGGTCGCAGCCATCGACAAATGTGAAGGCTTCAACGTCTATAATCTCGGCGAATCCAGGCCGATTACCGTCAATGACCTGATCGCCGAGATCGAAAACGCCCTCGGCAAAAAGGCCATCAAAGAACACCTGCCCCTCCAGCCCGGCGACGTCGAGCGCACCTGCGCCGACATCACCAAAGCCGCTCAGGGCCTCGGTTACACTCCTTCAACCTCCATCCGCGCCGGCCTGGCGGAATTCGCCACGTGGCTTCACGCTCAATGATCAAGCCTGAAGCGGCCTGATTTGAAACGTCCATGTAAAGGTCCGAAAACGCTCTTAAGTGTCCGCCGAATTCTGCCGATGCTAACCGAATAGTCTCGGCCGTGATGAGCAAAGGCAAGGACATCCTATGGCAACGAAAGTATGTGCTGTGATTGGTGCGGGGGTCATGGGCGCCGATATCGCCCTCGATCTGTCGCGCCACCAATACGAAGTGGTTCTGAAGGATCTTACGGATGAGCTCCTGGAAAAGGCCCGGGACTACATGAAAAAGACCTACAGTCTTGTCAAGCTGACGAAGAAGGATTATTTCTCATCCTCGTTTGACGAGCTTCTTTCGAGGATCAGTCTTGTCACTGATTATGACAGGCTCCATGGAGCGGAGATCATCGTAGAAAATATCACTGAGGATTATGAGGCCAAAAAGAGCCTCTATGCGGAGTTGCGGACGGTGTGCCGGGATGATGCGCTATTCGGAGTGAACACAAGCTGCATTTCCATAACCAAAATAGGCGCGCTGATGCCGCGGCCCGAGAACGTTATCGGGATGCACTTTATGAACCCCGTACCGCTCAAGCCGCTGGTGGAAGTCATCAAGGGCCACCACACGTCGGACCAGACGGTGGATAGAACAAGGTCTTTCATCAAGAGTCTTGACAAAACGTGTGTCGTGGTCAACGATTCTCCCGGTTTCGCTTCCAACAGGGTGCTGATGATCACGATCAATGAATCCATCTGGCTCGTTCAGGATGGGGTGGCGCAGGCGAAGGACATCGACACGATCTTCAAGCTTGGCTTCGGTCACAAAATGGGGCCGCTC
>DATKWR010000326.1:0-6206 GCA_035529475.1 Sedimentisphaerales bacterium
AAGGGGTTATTCAGGAGAAAGAAGATGCGAAGACCTATCCGATGTGGTTTGATCATACTGGCCCTTGCAATAGTCGCTCAGGCCGGAAACGCCGAGAAGCTGCATATCGAAGGCTCCACGACGGTAGGTCCGATTGCCGACGGCTTCGCCGAGGTTTTCAAGGACATGTACCCGGACGTGACCATAACGATCAACAAGAGCGGCAGCGGCACAGGAGCGGCGGCGCTGATGGACGGCCGCTGCGACATCGCCACGATGAGCCGTTTCATGAAGGAGCAGGAGTTCAAGGATGCGGTGGGCAGGGGCGTGCTCCCGGTGGCCCATGGCGTGGCGATGGATGGCGTCTGTATCGTCGTTCATCCTTCCAATCCGATCGGTGCTCTGACAACGGAGCAGGTTCGCGATGTCTATTTAGGAAAGATCAAGAACTGGAACCAACTGGGCGGCCCCAGCGTTCCCATCGTGGCCATCAGCCGGGATACGGCATCCGGGACCTATGAGACGTTTGAGAGTTTCATTATGAAAGGCCAGAGAATGGATTCGAGCGTGGAATACGTCAGTACGAATCCACAGGCCTTTGCCAGGGTCAAGAACACGGTTGGAGCGGTCGCGTACGTCGGCTTCGGGTTTGTCCAGACGGGCGTGAAAGCCGTTACTCTAAACGGCGTCAAACCTTCGCGGCAGACGATCTTGAGCGGCAAGTATCCGGTATCGAGGCCCCTGTTCATGTTCACGAACGGCTATCCGGAGGTTGGCTCAATGGCTCATAAGTTCGTCACGTTTCATCTGACCGAAAGAGGCCAGGAAGTCGTCGAGGACAAGGGATTTGTCCCTGTAACGGATTACTGAAATTCTCAAAGCACTTTTCCTGCGGAGCGAAAAACTCGGGATGAACGGTCATCGATCCGAACAAATCGGGGCACCTGCAACCGGCTTTCAGCAGCCGCTCGTACTTACTTACGGGCAGGACGTCAAGGGCTATTTGTTCAAGCATGTTGGGCGGCTTGCCCTTTTGGCTCTGACCTGCACGTCGGTCATGGCCGTTCTCTTGATATTCTTGTTTGTGATTCTCGAAGCATTTCCGTTCCTGGGTAAATTCAGCATCGTCGAATTCCTGACAAGCACGGCGTGGTACCCGCAAGCCCATCAGAAACCCGAATTCGGCGCTTTGGCGCTGGTCGCCGGCTCCGTCTATGTCACGGCCGCATCGCTGTTTTTCTCGGCTCCGATTGGCGTATTGGCCGCGATCTTTCTAAGCGACATTGTATCATTCGAGGTCAGGAATGTCGTCAAGCCCGTTATTGAAGTCCTCGCCGCGATTCCTTCGGTGGCCTATGGCTTTTTCGCCGTGCTGGTTTTGGCTCCGTGGCTGCAGAAGCACCTGGGTTTTGCCACGGGGACCAATGCCCTGAATGCCGCCCTGCTGCTTTCGATCATGGCGCTGCCGACCATCATCAGTGTGGCGGAGGATTCGATTTCGGCAACGGGCAGGGAGCTAAGAGAGGCCTCTTACGCGCTCGGAGCCACCCGCGTCGAGACCATGTTCAAAGTCGTGATACCGGCCGCTCACAGTGGGATAATCGCCGGCGTCGTTTTGGGCATGATGCGAGCGATAGGAGAAACGATGGTGGTATGGATGGCCTCGGGCAACGCCAGCCAAATCCCGCATCCGTGGTGGGACCTGTCCCAATCGGTTCGGACCATGACCGCAACCATCGCGGGAGACATGGGTGAAACCGCAAAGGGTTCGGATCACTACAGAGCGCTGTTCGCCATCGGCCTTCTGTTGCTTGTTATGACGTTCCTGTTGAATATCATGAGCGAGTATTTCCTGACCCGGGCCAAGAAGTCTTTGGGGCGATCTTAATGAAGGTCATCCGCCGAACCATATTGGACAAGGCTTTCACGGCGATCACCGCCCTGCCGGTCGTCCTGCTGGTTGCAGCGCTGCTGGTGATACTGACTCCCATGCTTTGGCGAGGTGCCGGCGCGGTCCTCTTCGAAGGGACCGTCGAGTGGCGCAAGATGCAACTGGCCGAGTTCGGGCACGGGGATGAAGCCGGGATTCGAGCAGAAGCGGACCAGGCCCAGGCCGCTCGCGCCGCCGTGTACGAGATGATTGATAAATTCAAGAGCGGCGTGGATGCAGAGCAGTTGACGGACCGAGCCAAAGAGATTTACCGGGGTTTCGGCAAAGAGCTTCAGCGCAAGGATATGCCCCGGGAGCAATACACGATGCTTCGCTCATTGAGCAGAGAAATCCGTGACAAGCTTGAGACGGCCTTTTCGAGCAGCGACATCGGGCAGATACGAGAGCTGACGAATGACGTCCTGCAATACGAAACGGATGACCGCTTCAAAGGAACGATCGCGCGCGAATTTTTCCAGTTGGCAAGAGAGTACCGGAAGGCAGCCGCCACGGTGAACCTGAACAAAAGAAGTGAATACGCCCGGGACCTGGCCGAGTTGGAGCAGATCATCAGGGAAATGTTTGGCCCCCGGCCGACGGAAGAATCACCGGCCCTGGCGCAGTTCCGCTACGGTGCGACCCGATGGGACCAGGCGCAAGACCTGCTTTTTAGACTACTCTGGAAAGAAGAATGGGTCGAGAAGCAGCCCGGCCAACCTCTGGTGAAGATTGCAGCCAGTCGTAAAGAACAATTCGCGGAAACCGAGCTCAAAGGCATGTTCGACCTCGTGGAAAACAACCTCGGGCGGATGCTGAACCCGAAATGGACGTTCTACTGGCGATATTTCACGGACGACAGCACGCCCGGCCACTATTTCGGCGGCATCGGCCCCGAGATTCTCGGAACGCTGATCTTGACAATTCTGAGCATGGCTTTTGTTGTGCCCCTCGGGCTAATCAGCGCCGCCTATCTGACCGAGCGCACGCACGAAGGACCCGTTATCCGGATCATCCGAATGTGCATCAACACGCTCGCGGGCGTTCCGAGCATTGTGTTCGGACTCTTCGGCATGGCGTTTTTCGTTCTGTTTTTTCTTCCCTTGTTCGGAGCCCCTTCAAAACCGTGTATTCTTGCAGGTTCGCTGACCCTGGCCGTGCTGACTTTGCCCGTGATGATACGCTCCAGCGAAGAAGCGATTCGCACCGTTCCTCAGACTTACAAGGAAGCCTCGCTGGCTCTTGGAGCAAGCAAATTCAGGACGTTCGTGACAGTGACTCTGCCGGTGGCCCTGCCGGGGATACTCACCGGGGTAATTTTGAGCTTGAGCCGCGTGGCGGGCGAAACCGCACCGATATTATTCACGGCCGGAATCGCCGTCGGGCCTGTGCCAAAATCGCTCTTGCAGACAACGCGAACGCTCTCGTACGGAAGCTGGGACATGGCCGTGGCGGACAAGCTTGCCGCTCTTGTTCCTCACAACCAGTACGGCATGGTCGTCACGCTTGTCCTGTTGATTCTGTGCTTGAACGCCCTGGCCATCGTCATCCGTTCAAGAGTCCTCAAGCGGTTAAAGGGGCACTGAGGATGACTATTGCGAGAAAGAACTTCCCATGCAGAAAGGATAGGCTAAAATGTTGTCATCAACTGGCCGGGCCTTGAAAGACAGCGATGGCAAGCCGGGGTCGATACAAGGATCAAAAGAAGAACGCGTGAGCGGGTCCATAATGGCCACCAGGTCGACCGAGAAACATCACTCTTCCGTGATAAAGGCTGAGCATTTCAGCTTCTATTACGGTTCCAAGATGGGCGTCAAAGACATCACGATGGAGATCTATGCCCGCACAGTGACAGCCATCATTGGTCCCAGCGGGTGCGGCAAGAGCACCTTCCTGCGCAGTATAAACCGCATCAACGACCTGATTCCCAACACCCGTGTCGAGGGGAGAATGCTGGTCAACGGTCAGGACGTTTATGATAAGCGCGTCCATCTGGTCAATCTTCGCCAGCAGGTTGGAATGGTGTTCCAGAAGCCCAATCCCTTTCCCAAGAGTGTTTTTGATAATACTGCCTATGGGCCAAGATTGCAGGGAATAAACAGACGGGGCGATTTGCAGCGAATCGTGGAAGAGAGTTTGAGGGCGGCGGCGTTGTGGGACGAAGTCAAAGATGATCTGAAGAAGTCGGCCCTGGCACTTTCCGGCGGACAGCAGCAGCGGCTGTGCATCGCCCGGGCATTGGCCACGAAGCCAAATGTTCTCTTGATGGATGAGCCATGCTCGGCCCTGGATCCCATTGCCACGGGCAAGATAGAGGACCTGATAGACGCCCTGCGAAACGATTATACGATCGTCATCGTCACGCATAACATGCAGCAGGCCGCGCGCGTCAGTGAACGCACCGCGTTTTTCTGCCTCGGAGAGCTCATCGAATATGATTCGACCGTCAAGATATTCCGCAATCCCGGCAAGAAGCAGACCGAAGATTACGTGACGGGAAGATTTGGCTGATGCAAGCCCTTTGGAAGACCGAGAGGTCAGAGGAGTGCAAAAAATGCCCAAGCACCTACAGCGGGAAATTGAAAACCTGAAAAAGAGGATATTGAGTCTCGGGGCGCGAGTTGAGACGGCGGTGCACGAAGCCATTCGCTCGATTGAAACCCGAGATGATGCTCTGGCTCACAAGATCATAGAAGAAGATATTCTAATCGACCGTACGGAAGTCAAGGTGGAGGAAGAATGCCTGAAAATACTGGCTCTGCATCAGCCGGTTGCGATAGATCTTCGCTTCATCGTCGCGGTATTGAAAATCAACAACGATCTCGAGCGCATCGGCGACCTGGCTGTGAATATCGCCGAAAGGTCGTCCTATCTCGCCGGTCAGCCCGAGGCTAATGTGTCCCTTGATTTCGCAGAGATGTCTGAGAAAACCGAAGCCATGTTGAGCAAGAGCCTTGATGCTCTTGTGAACCTGAGCTCCTCGCTTGCTCATGAAGTGTGTATGAGCGACGATGCCATAGACGATATGAACCGCCAGATGTACTTGAGGGTTCAGGAGGCCGTTCTGAAACACCCCCGCCACATTACTTCTCTGATTCACCTTCTGTCGGTTTCACGGCATCTGGAGCGGATTGCCGACCATGCCACGAACATAGCCGAGGACGTGATCTACATGATCGACGGGCAGATCGTCAGGCACAAAACGGAAAACTACAAATAGCGTGCTTCCGCTCGAGCATGCCGAAACTGGAATTGCTGCGCTTGTCAAGGGACAATGGCCCCACTCCAGAAGCTCCACATTATGAATGAAGCTCCGTTGAAAGGCTCATCAATAGGACAGCTTTGACGGATCAATGGAATCAACGTACTCGATGATTCACATTTGGCCTGCCCGTTTTGACATAGGCCACACTGTCTCTATGTGTGTCACAACGGCTTGTCAAACGGCATTGTTCGGCCGGCGAGCCACGTTATTTCCTCCGGTGACAGCGCTCGGTCGTACATGCGGGTCTCGTCGATCTGGCCAGTGAAGAACCTCCCGCCATACGGACCGGCCATGCCAATGACGACATCTGCGTCGGCCGTCAGATTGAACGCGGCCGTCGTTGTGCTGGCGGCAGTCACATCAGCCCCATCCACATACAGGCGGACATCCATTATCCTGCCGGCATCGGGTACCGTCGCCGCCACGTGGTGCCACTGGTCGTCAAGCAGACTCGGGCCGTTCGTCCCTCGGATGTTTCCGCTGCCATGCTCCACGCGAAGCACCGTATCCACGCGGAAGTCCATCCGCTGACCGCCCGCGTTGGTGCCCCACGCGATGATGGTGCCGTTGATCGTCGTCTTGATCCAGGCGGAAAGAGTGAACGCATGCTGGACCCCGGCAGCGTCGGCCAGAATTCCTTTGTAGCCGGCGATGCTAACGCAATCGTCTATGCCATCAAGACTGATGGCCTGGCCGACCTGGCCGGCTACAAAAAGCGGGCCGCCCTGGATCGTGCCGTTGCGTCCTTTGCCGGAGCTGTCGTTGGTATTACCTTCAAACTGATACTGGGCCTGCAAACCGGCTGTGCTGGGATCGACCGGCGTGACCAACTGACGGTCGTAAGAATACAGCCGGATCCCGTCAAGCAAGATCATCCCCTGGCCGCCAATTGTCCCAATACGCTCAAAGCCAATGGTCAACGTAGTGATGTTGCTCAGATTCACGCCGAGCGAGGCCAGATCAATATACCACATCTGCCATGTCTTTAGCCGCAAGTTCTCGGCATCACCATCGTAGGTCACCTTTTTACCGTTG
>DATKWR010000327.1:0-4673 GCA_035529475.1 Sedimentisphaerales bacterium
GCGGATGGGAATATCGGCCAACGAAATATATGGCGTGGCCACGTTCTATACGCAGTTTCGCTTCAGTCCTCCGGGCGAGCACACCATCGTGAGCTGTCAGGGGACCGCGTGCCACGTCCGCGGCGGGCTCCGGTTGCTCAAAGAGCTGGAGCATCGCCTGGGAATTACCGCCGGCCAGACCACCGCAGACCGCAAGTTTGACCTGGAGCGGGTGGCCTGCTTAGGCTGCTGTGCGCTGGCGCCGGTCGTCGCCGTGGACGGCAAAGTGCACGCTCAGGTAACCGCAAAGAAAATCCCGTCCATACTCTCTCGATACGCCGGAGAAGGGAAAAGTCGTACATGAGCTCGTTGCAGCAGCTTTACAGCACCGCCACGGCCCAATGGGATAAACTCCAAGTTAGTGAAGCGCCCATTTTCTTTGTGGGCGCCGCGACGTGCGGCCGGGCCGCCGGTGCCACGGAGGTCTTGCAGGCGCTGCGCGACCGCATCGAGCAGGACAAGCTGAACGTCCTGGTCGTTGAAGTCGGCTGCCTGGGGCCGTGCTCTTTCGAGCCGTTAGTGATCGTGCACAAGAGCGGCGCACCCCGCATCTGCTACGCAAACGTCGGACCCGACAAGGTCATGGCCATACTCGAAAACCACGTCCTCGGTGACGATCCCTGCGCTCAATGGGCGTTGGGAAAGATGACGCCGGGGAAACTGGACGATATCGAGGACTTCGGCGCGCATCCGATGATGCGCCCGCAAGTCCGCAACATCCTGCGCAACTGCGGGCTGATAGACCCGGAAAACGTGCATCATTACCTGGCCCGCGAGGGATATCGGGGATTCCTGAAGGCCCTTGAGTTCGGCCCGGAGAAGACCCTTGACCAGGTCAAGGCTTCGGGGCTGCGCGGCCGGGGCGGGGCCGGATTTCCGACCTGGCGCAAGTGGCAATTCTGCCGCAGTGCGCCCGGCCCGACGAAATATCTGATATGCAACGCCGATGAGGGCGACCCCGGTGCGTTCATGAATCGTTCCCTTATCGAGGGCGATCCGCACGCGGTGCTGGAAGGCATGTTGATAGCCGCTTTCACGCTGGGGGCCTCACAAGGCTACATCTACTGCCGGGCCGAATATCCGCTGGCCTTGCAGCGCTTGGATGTCGCCATCGGTCAAATGCGCAAATTGGGGTTGCTGGGCGACGACATCCAGGGTTCGGGCTTCTCTTTCGATTTATCCGTCAAGAAAGGCGCCGGCGCCTTTGTCTGCGGCGAGGAAACGGCCCTGATTGCTTCCATCGAGGGCCGGCGGGGAATGCCGCAGCCTCGGCCACCGTTTCCCGCGGTCAGCGGTTTGTTGGGAAAGCCGACCGTCATTCAAAACGTCGAAACGCTCGGTAACCTGCCTCTGATTCTTCGCAACGGCGCCAAATGGTACACGCAGTACGGCAGCGAAACCAGCAAGGGAACCAAGACCTTCGCCCTGGCCGGAAAAATTACGCGGACCGGCCTGGTGGAAGTGCCCCTGGGCATAAAGCTCAAGGACATCATCTATGAAATCGGAGGCGGCGTCCCGGGGGGCAAGGCGCTGAAGGCCGTCCAGACGGGCGGTCCCTCAGGCGGCTGCATCCCCGCCGAGAAAATGGACCTGCCCGTGGACTACGAGGCCCTCACCGAGGCCGGCAGCATCATGGGCTCCGGCGGCATGATCGTGCTCGACGAAGATACCTGTGCGGTTGACATCGCAAAATTCTTTCTGTCATTTACCCAGGAAGAATCCTGCGGCAAATGTGCTCCCTGCCGGGTCGGGACACGAGCCATGTTGAGTATCTTGGAGCGAATTGCCGCCGGCCGGGGCGAAATGGCCGACCTCGACAAGCTCGAACAAATCGCCCAAACCGTCAAGGATGGCTCGCTGTGCGGGCTGGGCCAGACCGCGCCGAATCCGGTGTTGAGCACGCTGCGATATTTCAGGGCGGAATACGAAGCACATATACGCGAGCGAAAATGTCCGGCCGGTGTTTGCCCCCAGTTGCTCCATGCACCGTGTTCTAACGAATGTCCCGCCGGTGTTGATGTTCCGTTGTATATTTCGCTGATCCGCGATAATCGCCTGGAAGAAGCGCTCGCCTCGCACTTGGAGCGAAATCCTTTTCCCAATATATGTGCAAGAGTTTGCCCGCATCCGTGCGAAGGAAAATGCCGGCGCACCCAGCTTGATGCACCGCTCTCGATCCGCTCTTTGAAGCGTTATATGGTGGACACGGCCAAACGCATCGAACCGCACCAGATGGTACGCGAGAATCCTCATTGCCTCGACATGAAGATAGCCGTAATCGGCGCCGGCCCGGCGGGCTTGAGCTGCGCTTATTTCCTGCGCCGTTTGGGCTATCCGGTTACCGTATTCGAGAAGCAAGAACGCGCGGGTGGGATGATGGCCTACGCCATCCCCGAATACCGTCTTCCTCGCAAAGTCCTGCAGGAAGAAATCGACTGGCTCCTTGGAACCGGTATCGAACTGAGACTAAACACCGAGGTGGGAAAAGACGTAACGATTGATCAGTTGAAGACCGGTGGATACCAGGCCTTCTTTCTGGGGGTGGGCGCCTGGAAGGGCATGAGCATGGGCGTGCCCGGAGAAGAACGGGCGGGGGTCATGCAGGGGCTGGATTTCCTGATCGGACGCAACAAGGGCGAGGAGGTCCCCGTCGGCAGGAAAGTTGCCGTTATCGGCGGAGGCGACGTAGCTATCGACTCGGCCCGGACCGCTTTCCGTATGGGCGCCGACGTGACAGTAGTATATCGCCGCACGCGGGAAGAAATGCCCGCGATCGAGACCGAGATTGAGGAGGCCCTGGCCGAAGGTATCCGTTTTGAGTTCCTGGCGCTGCCGGAGCGTATCGAAGGCCGGGGCAAGCACGTGGAAAGACTGACCTGCCGCCGGATGAAACTGGGAGCGTTTTCCCTGGACGGACGTCGGCGCCCCGAATCGACCGAAGAAGTTTTTCAACTTCAAGTTGACACCGTCATTGCTGCTATCGGGCAGCGCGTTGCGGCTGAGACCATCGCCGAACAGTGCGGTCTTACTTTGAAAAAGTCCGGGCGCATCGAGATAGATCCGTTCACCCACGAAACCGAAGTAGCAATGGTTTTCTCAGGCGGTGATGCAGTTACCGGACCGAGTATTGTTCTGGAAGCTGTCGGAGCGGGTGAAAGGGCGGCGGTCAAAATAAATGAAAAACTCTCGCGACGTCTCGCACCGCAGGACCGCCCTGAACCGTTCTGGCGCCGAACCCTTGCGAACGACACGGAATTTGACCCTGAAGCCGAACCGGTTGACACCCCTCCGCTAAAACAGAAAACGCGCCCTCTCGATGCGCGACGCAATTTCGAAGAGGTTGAATTAGAAATTCCTAAGAATAAGGCATACCAAGAGTGCCTTCGGTGTTTGCGGTGTGATTATCGTGTTCGGGAATGACTTCTAATAAGAAAGCGACGAACTGTCCGGATGCAGGCGGCGTAAAGAAAAAGAAAAGACTCACTAAACAAAAGGATCGGTTGAAGTGAAACTGACGATTGATGGAAAATCCGTAATCGCCGAAGAAGGCCGGACGGTCCTCGATTGTGCGCTTCAAAATGACATTTCGATCCCGCATCTTTGCACGCATTCGCATTTGTCGCCGTTCGGCGCGTGCCGGCTGTGCGTGGTCGAAATCGACGGGGTCCGGGGCTATCCGACCTCGTGCACGACTCCCGTGGCCGAAGCGATGGTTGTGCGGACGAATACGCAAGCCCTGCAAAATCTGCGCCGAAACATTCTGGCGCTGATGATGCACGAGCACCCCAGTGCGTGCCTTGTGTGCGGGCGGCGGGAGCTCTGCGAGCAGTTCCGGCCCGAAGCGGAAAAAACGGGTCGCACGACCGGCTGTCACACGTGCAACAACAAGGAGGTTTGCGAGGTGCGGGCGTTGTCCGAGGAGCTTGGGTTTGCCGATCTGGCCGTGCCGCCCGCGTATCACGAGCGGCCGGTGGAGCGCTCCGAGCCGTTTATGGACCGCGACCTCAATCTTTGTGTTCTGTGCGGCCGCTGCGTGCGCATCTGCAAACATCATCAGGGCAGGGCGGTCATTGATTTCGTCGGGCGCGGCAGCCAGACGCGCATCGGCCAGGCCTTCGGAAACTCGCTGCTCGATGCGGGCTGCCAGTTCTGCGGCGCGTGCTTCGATGTCTGTCCGACGGGCAGCCTGGCCGAGAGGTACGCGAAATGGTACGGCAGGCCCGACGCTGTCACGGAATCGACGTGCATCTTCTGCGAACAGGCGTGTGCGTTGGCGCTCGGGACCAAGAAGGGCAAAGTCACCGCCGCACAGGCGGTCAACGAGAATGTCCCCGTCTGCGTGCTGGGCAGATTTGCCATTCCCGAATTTCTGAATGGAACTGACCGGCTGAGCGCGCCGCATGTGCGCGTGGGTGAGAGATTACGTCAGACGCCGTGGGAACAGACCCTTGAAACGGCCGCCGGTAAGCTCAAGCAATTTATCGGCAATGGCTTCGCCTTAGTCTGCGATACGACGAGCACTCTTGAGGATCGCCATATCTTTAAGAAATTCACCAACAAGGTGATGAAATCGAGAAACTACACTGAGATCGAGCCTGATGCGCGGGGCATCTCACGCGGCTCGCTTCCGGCGG
>DATKWR010000328.1:0-3505 GCA_035529475.1 Sedimentisphaerales bacterium
ATTCCCGATAGTGGAAATGGTTCCGAAATATGGCAGAGACGATTATTACAGTAAGCAATATCAGCAAGAGCTTCGGCAAAGTCCAGGCCGTGCGGAACCTCAGTTTCCGTGTCGAAGCGGGCAGTTGCTTCGGATTTTTAGGCCCTAACGGCGCGGGCAAAACGACGGCCATGAAAATCATCTATGGCAAATCCACCCGCGACAGCGACGGCCAGAGCCGCATGGACATCTTTGGCTATGACCCGGCCACAAATGAGCTGGCCATCAAGTACCTCTCGGGCGTCGTCCAGCAGGAAGACAACCTGGACGACGAGCTCAACGTCATACAGAACCTGATGATTTACGCGCGCTTCTACGACATGCCGGGAAAGGCCGCCAGGCAGCGCATTGACTATCTGCTCGATTTCCTCGAACTCTCCGAGAAGGCCCAGGCAAAAATCAAGGAGCTTTCGGGCGGCATGAAACGAAGGCTCGTGATCGCGCGGGCGCTTCTGAACTCGCCGCGGTTGCTCATCCTCGACGAGCCTACGACCGGCCTCGACCCACAGGTCCGCCACCTGATCTGGGACAAGATCCGCCAACTGCAAAAGCAGAATACGACCGTCCTGTTGACAACGCATTACATGGAAGAGGCATTCCAGCTTTGCGGCCGGCTGCTCATTATGCACAAGGGGCAAAACATCATGGAGGGCACGCCGCACGAGCTGGTGGATCAGAACATCGAAAAACACGTGCTCGAGATCCGTGACACCGAGCCGGGCCGGGAGATTCAACCCGAGAGGATTCCGCGCACCGTCAGGGCGGACCACACCCTCGACACCGTGCGGTACTATTGCGACGATATCGACGCGCTCAGGGAGCTGACCGGCTCCGGCCTGAAGGCCGGCGGCTATCTCATCCGCCAGACCAACCTGGAGGACGTATTCCTGAAAGCCACGGGGAGACAGCTCAATGACCGACAGTAGGACCGCAATGTATCCGCCGCTCCGTCGAAGGCTCTACAGCGTCTGGTTCAGGCACATGCGCGTCTATACGAAGAACCTGCTGAGCAACGGGTTCCCGCCGTTTCTCGAGCCGCTGATTTTTTTAGTGGGCGTCGGGCTGGGACTCGGCAAATACATCACCGAGCCAATGGGCGGCGTCAAGTACATCGAGTATCTCGGCACCGGCTTGCTGGTCACTACAGCCATGTTTACCTCCGCCTTCGAATGCAGTTTCGGCACGTTCATCCGCCTGGAGTTCGAGAAGGTCTATGACGGGATGCTCGCGGCGCCGATGACCGTCAACGACCTTATCGTGGGCGAATTGCTATGGGTCGGCACCAAGGGCTTCTTCTTCTCATTCGCCGTCCTGTGCATCCTCTCGGCGTTCAAAATTGTCGCCCTTCCCTACGGCCTGCTCGCGCCGCTGGTCGGATTCCTGACCGGCGTGATGTTCGGGACGCTGTCGCTGCTGGTGACCTCCTTCGTCAAGACCATCAACCACTTTAACTTCTACTTTACCGGCTTTATCTCGCCCATGTTCTTCTTTTCGGGCGTAGTCTTCCCGGTCGAGAATCTCCCCTCTTTCGTCAGGCCGCTGGCCGAGCTTGTCCCGCTGACCCACTCGGTCAGGCTCGTTCGCGCCGTGTGCCAGAACCAATACCACCCGATCCTGCTGCTCGATTTGCTCTACATCGCGGTCTTTATCGTGGTGGTCGGCTTCTTCGCGATACGAAGGCTCAGAAAACGGTTAGTAAATTAGGTAGGGTGTGCAACTTGTTGCACACGCGGTGTGTTGAGCAAGTGACATGAGACACAGCCGTCGAAAATGAAGATTGCTACCTTCAATGTGAATTCGTTGCGAGCGCGAATGCCCATCGTGGTCGAATGGCTCGCCAAGGCATCTCCGGATGTGCTATGCGTTCAGGAGACCAAAGTGCAGGACGCGGACTTCCCCGCCGAAGCGTTCGACGAGATCGGCTATAACTGCGCCTTCAAAGGCCAGAAAAGCTACAATGGCGTCGCGATATTGAGCAGGCATCCTATCGAAAACGTCCGTTACGGCCTGCCCGACGAGCCGCACGATGAGCCCCGCCTGATCCGCGCCGAGGTCGCCGGCGTCACCATCGTCAACACCTACGTCCCGCAGGGCTACCTGCCCGAGAGCGAGAAATTCCAGTACAAGCTGCAATGGTTCGCCAGGTTGCGAAAATACTTCGAGCGGAATTTCTCGCCGCAGCAGGCGGTGCTTTGGCTGGGTGACTTGAACATCGCCCCTGCGGCCATCGACGTCTATGACCCGCAGACGCTGCTGGGTCACGTCTGCTTCCACCCACAGGTGCAGGAAGCGCTGAGCCAGGTGATGGCCTGGGGCTTCGTCGATGTCTTCAGGAAGCATTGCGATAAGGCCGGCCAATACACGTTCTGGGATTACAGAATGCGCAGCACCTTCACGCGCAATCTGGGCTGGCGACTGGACCACATCATGGCCACCGCGCCCTTAGCCGAGCGAAGCATGGCGTGCACTATCGACAAAGAGCTTCGCGCCGCCGAACGTCCCAGCGACCACGCCCCTGTCCTCGCCGAATTCAACTGGCCCTGACGCGCGGAATATTGACGATTTACGATTGTCGATTTTTTGATGGGAACAGAGGTAGGGTGCGACGGGTCGCACCATTCCTGCTGTCATTCCCGCGCAAGCGGGAATCCATGCCCCCTACAAAACAACGATAGGAAAAAGAAATAAGTAAGCCGTCCCCCGATTCCGGTGGCTATCGTGAATACGTTCAGGAGATTATACGGTCAAGTGTTCACTTGCCAGTGCCGCTGTCCTCTTGCTTCAAAGGCTTCTTGCTATCGGCTTTCGCGAGTTTAGCGCCGCTGTCTGTCTTTTTGCCCTGCGGGTCTTTAGTGCCTTTCCCGGCTGAACCCGCCAATGGCGGGTAGTTACTTCTATAGGGTATTGACACATTATCAATTTCCATCCGCAATACCTGTTCGCCGTTTAGCATTTGCCACAAATAAGGTGCTACGATCTCATCGCCGCCTGACGCAACGGAGTTTCGGAAGTCTTCGAAGCTTTTGAGATTATAGAGCTTGGCGATAAAGACCCCTCCGAAAAAACGGCGAAAAAGCTCCATAGTGTCCTCGTCAGAAGGATTAGCGGCACTAGAGGGACCAATGTCACAAGTGAGTTTCTCAGCCATTTCAACGGTCTGAAGAATCAATGTCGGCAGGTCTTCGTTGTAGAAGCCTATATCAACGGCTATGCGCTGAGCAGATTCAGCATTTCCAAGTGAGGCATCGAAAAGACAACTCCGCGTAACAGGCACAGTAAGTGAAAGGGAGTCCATTTTCTCCTGACCGGGGCGCAAACGCGAGTACCGAAAACGAGGAGAGCGCCGTTCCCATAACACTTCTTTATGCGAAAGATTAGATTGCCTTCTTAGAACAAGGGTTTTGTTATCCCTGTCCATAAACTGGTCAACATACCCGTCGCAGAGCCAGATGTCGTGATCGGTGTT
>DATKWR010000329.1:0-5296 GCA_035529475.1 Sedimentisphaerales bacterium
ATCCAGTTCCACGACTCGGCCTGTGCCGTCCACGTAAAACACAATGGCCTCATCGGGTCCGGCCGTCGCCATTCGCGGGACAAACTTGAACTTCAAACCAACTCTCTCACAGCAGCGATGCAAAGCTTCGGCAAGATTCAGCCCTGTCACGTCAAGGTCCCGGACGACCTGGTTGCTCGTCAACATCTTAAGTTGAACCAGGCTTGGCATTTGCAGCCGGCCGGCGGGAGCATATTCACACAGCAGATAATAAATCGCTTCTGCACCGCTCCAGAGTCTGCCTTGTGAGGGTTCGGCGCAGAACACGATGTAGCTTTTTCCCGCTGTTTCCGTCGGGATCGGATTGGCGTTTGCTTCGCCATCCGGATTGAAAACCGTATCGAGTCCGGCCAGGAAAACGCTTGAGCCATCGGCTCTTGCCACCCGCTGGCCATGGACGGACACCTGCTTGAGATTCGCACTGAAGTCTTTGGCGAGGATTTCCACCCGTTCATCCACGACGGACAATTTCGTTTCGATCTGTTCAATGCGTCCGCAAAAGATTGGAAAGCTCGATGCTGCGGCGCCGGGTGGAACGCCGTTGTAGTATTGCCGGACGCAAAGCGACTTTCCCATGCCCAGTTCGCTCTCGATATCTTCGACGCGCGTGACGCTGCTTGGCGTATAATCGGCGGGGTAGTAGGCCAGTTTCGCCCAGCTAAATTCCGGCCAGCCGCTCCGTACGATCTCCATCAATTCGAGAGTCGGGCAAAGTACACCGTCAACGAAGATCGAGACGGATGCCGCAGGAAGCGCCAGTTGCGTTTGTTCGGATTGGTAAAAGTCGATTCTGTTGGACATGGTTTGTCTTTCGTCACTCGATCTGTGCGAGTGCCAAGCGTGAACGTTTTAGGCAGTCCCTGCCTCCAAAATGGTGATTGCGTCGGGGGCGGCACCGCTGATTTCGATGGCCAGGCAGTCAACGGAAACATTCTCGCTTCCAGCAAGATCTTCCGCCCGCACAGCAAACAGGTATCTTCCAGTTTGGAGCGTATCACTTTCGTATGTGTAGAACCTCTGTCCCTCGTAGCCGACGGCGCCGATGGGATTGTCGTAGTCAATCTGCCCGGCTCCGTTGTCGCAATAGATGTTGAAGCGCGCCGGCTGGGACTGCTGTTCGAGTGGACAGTAGAACCAGGTGAGCCGAATTCTATTGCCGTCCCTCCGTTCGGCGCTCAAAGCGAAAACCTCGTTCGGCTGCGGTCTTGCCAGCTCGCCCTGTGCGTTGAGTGAAACCTTAGCCGCCGCGCTCAGCGTGAGTTCCTGATATCCGCAGGGGTTGAATTGGCGAACAGCATAGAAATATGTCGAGAGATCATTGTGCGGCAGGTAGGCCGGCGGTGAAATTTCAGGAGCGTTCTTTTCCGCAACGGCCAGGATGCTCTCAAAGTCTATTCCTTCCATGCGGGGTCCGCGGTAGAGCGCCGAACAGCCGCCAACGCGAACCCAGAACCAGCCCAGAGTCAAGGTTGTGCCCAGCTTGAGGGCGTTGGCGGTCATGCCGTTGAAGAGAGCATCCAGACGCCACTTCTGTTCTATTTCCGGCGCCCAGCCAATTGATCTTAATCGCGCCGACGCAGCCGATGTCGAATCTACAGAGCCGGCGAGCGAAACCGATGCTCCGACGGCAACAGCGAAAGCCGAACGGCCCGGATACTCAAACATGGCAAATGGCTCTCTGGAGAGCCATTCGACTTCGCTGGGTCCCAGCGCACGATTGTAGATGAGCACATAGCCGATGCGGCCGATCCAAATGTTGGAGTAGGAGCCGCCCTGATAGATTCCGCCGATCCCTGCGGACTGATCGTCCGTGACACTCAAGGTGCCGCTGACGGTCAGATCGGATGCTTCCTCGACGCCATTGACGTACAGGCGGGAGGCATTCTGTTTCCACGTCCCGGCGACGTGTACCCACTCCGTGCCGTCCGTGGCATGAGACGATGTTGATGTCAGGCTCTTGACCCCACTCTCCGTCGTGCGTACCCGCCAATAGAATAGGCCGGGTGATTGACCCATTAATGATACGGGTTCGCGAAACTGCCCCCGGCCGAAGATAGTGTAGGGATTTGCGCTCGCTCCATGATTGGCCAAGGCGATGACGCTGACTTTGTTTGTCACGTCCCAGCCAAACTTGCGGGTGCCGCAATGGATACACTCGTCGATACCGTCAAATTCGACCGAAGGTCCGTGCCGGCCCGGCTTCCACAAAGGCGGCCCGCCCTGGAAATCGCCGTGCTGCCTGAACGGGCCCAGATCCATCACCCTGTTGCCGGTTCCCTCGTTCAGCAGCCAGCATCCGACGAGAGCCCTCGCAAGTGGATGGGTCAAGTTGACCTGTAGTCCTCTGACTGGTTTAAGCCGTGGCATTCAACGTCACCCCGTAGAACTTGTGTGCAAAATCATACTTGTTGTTGTACTCGACTCTCGCGTTTTGCCAATCTGCTTTCACCGCCGAGGCAATCTCGGCTTGTGTCTGGCCGGCGAGGACCACGATGGTTCTCGATAGTTCAATCAGTGAGCCGGCGGCCAGGGCATCGATCTCAGTCTGTTGCAGGCTCGCCGCGATCGCACTTTCCGGGGTCGGCACGATCCCGGCGACCGGCGCGTCGATGGGGATGTGATAGAACAACTGAGCCTTGCCCTTGCCTGGTTCTGTTTCGCTGATCTTGCCAATATGAATGTCGGCCATGTTTGCCTCCTTAGACGGATTGATAGTTCCAGCACTGCACGTAGGCCCTGACGTCATGACTGTCGGTCGAGCCGGTTTGCTGGAAGCCTATTCTGAAATGGGCCAGGTCCTTGACGATGAAGCTCAACTGCTGCGGATCGACGCTCTTGTCGGCCTGCATCTCCCAGGCCGGCGTATCGTCATAATTGGAGCCGTCCAGCGAGCCGTAAATCTTGATCTTCACTTCATCCGTGGGAGAGACGTCGTAGTTGATCTCGACGGTGACGTGAGCGCCCTCGTAGCCGTTTGTCTCCATATCGACGTCGGACGAGTAAGACTCAGTCGTTCCCGAGAGGGTGACATAACCGTCGCCGGTTCCTATGATCTGGCTAAGTGACGCCCAACTCTTCTTTATTGTTGCCATATCGAACTCCTGTAAGTATCGCGTTTTAGTCCAGGCCTATTTCCAGAGCGCCTGCATCGAATTTGCCTGTGTCTGAGGCGCCGATGACTTTGGGCTGCTCCAAAGCGCCGCAGGCCAGCATGTTGCCGCCCGTGGCTGAATCGAACAACGCAAAATGCGTGACAGTCCCCCAGCTCCCGCTGGCAGTAGGGAAGGTAATATTGCTGGCGTTGCAGACTGCCCCTGCGGCCGAGGCGCTCCAGTCAGAGGCGGATATTTCTACACGGGTGTAGCCGTTGCCGCTCGGCTCAGATATTCGCGAGCCATCATCCAGAGGATCCGCGGTTGAAAGAGCCACGTAAATGGTCGGCGGCGTGTAGCTGCTTTTTCCAAAGATGTGGTCCAGAATCTTGTTTTCCCAATAATTCGAGAAGCCGCCCATTTCAGGTCTCCTGCTACTGCATCCGTTAGGCTGGTGTTCTTGTGATTGTTGCTTCGGCGTCCGTCGGAGTATGAGTCAAGAGCACAGTCTGCCCATCGTCGTCGTAGTATTCGATCACGCCGGTCGTTTTGTTCTGGATGGCTTTGTTGGCGAGCAATTTGTCCGTCGTGACTTTGCCTGTCCCCGACCAGACGATCTCGTGACCTGCCACGAGGCTGTCACCATCGGCAGGGTTCGCCCCGGCCTGGAGAAATGCCTGCACGGAATATCGGCCCGCTGGAATACCGGCGTCGAAATCGCCGGCGTACCGGCTGCCGCTCTTATCCGCAAGATCGACGTGGTAGTCGTTCGCTGTGCGGCTGGCCGTCCCCCAGGCCTCGAAGGTCTGTCCCGCGGGGTACCAAACCGCTCCTGTGGCATTGCGAATGACCGCATACAAGGTATTGCCGGATGCGTAATCTGCGTGGATTTCGTTTGCCATTGTGGATTCCTCTGATGACTGTTCTTCTGTCGATGCGTCTATGCCTCTTCGGTCCAGGTTCCGTTCTTGGCAATGGTTGCCCAGTCGCCGTTGGCGTCGGCGATGAGACTCAGAGCAGCACCAATTGCGTTGGCCGATTTGTATTTGCCTGCCGTCTGGCCGCTATCGTCTCGGATTGCAGCCGTGGCGGGTTCGATTCGCAACGACTGTGCAGACTGGACTGCAAAGCCAAATACAGTTCCCGCCGGCGCCGAGGCAGGCAGGGTCAGTGTCACTGTTGCGGTCGCTCCGAGGTTGCTGTGGACGCTGCCGGACTCGGCGGCTGTCAACGCGTCGTCGCTGGTGTGCGCCTCGATGGGTTGTTTCACGCCGCCTGCTCCGTGCGGCATGGCGATATTGTGCCCGGCCCGGCGGTCGGTGATCGAGTCGATGTCCCCATCTGACGTGCTGACCTGGGCCAGCCGAACGTGAGGCGTTGTTGCCATATTCGGGAAGTCGCTGTATTCGTTCGTGACCAGGGCACCCGACGCATCCAGATAGATGTAGATGTTGGGCTTGTCATCGGCCAACGCATTCCCGGATGAACCCGCGTAGCTGATCAGCTCCGTGCCGAGCCAGAACTTGCCGGGCTTGACGCCGATGTCGAGGCCGCCTTCGTCATAGACTCTCAGGTCGTTGGCCCGCCGTGTTGCCAGCAGCAGCCGGTACAGCAGTTTTCTAAAGTGCAGATAATACGGCGCCGTGCCGGTCGGGATATACTCGACGCCGGTCTCGCCGTCGGATTGTACATTCAACAACTCATTGTCGGTTGGATATGTTTCAGCCATGACAATCTCCTCTGGTCAATCAGTGTTTAGTCGCCCGGTTTTACTGGGGGTCCCCTATAGTCAGAACCAGTCGATTCGTCTGTTTGTCGAACGATGAAATGCTCAGCCCCTCAGCGGGTTTTGCGGCGGGTGTTACCGTGATTGGCTCGGTCTCGCTGGTGATACTTGGCGTGCCGAACTTATCTATAACCTGCACAGCGAATTTGTAGACGCCGGCCGGCAGAGGCGGGCTGGTCCACTCAATCGTATCGGCGTCGAGACCGAACTGGCCATGTCCGAAGCAGCCCTTGCCATGCCCGACCGCGGCCGCTGAGTCATAGCCGAAATCGCCTGAGCCGAATTCGCTCATCGCAAAGCCTGCTTTGTCCTGCCAGGCGGGCCAAATCCGGATTGGCGAATCCGTCAGCGGATTGTTGTAATCAATCTGGCCCGTTCC
>DATKWR010000330.1:0-13429 GCA_035529475.1 Sedimentisphaerales bacterium
CCTGTATGTTGGTACTGCGGCAAACCCTCAGTGACACAATCTCCTGGGTGATCGAGCGGATCGAGGATGATGGCTGGGATTTTCAGCGTATCAAGGTTCAACTGGATTTACCCTAATTTTGCAAAAGTTCAGTAATAAGAATCTTTGGAGTTGCGGCTTTGTCGCTGGCCGGATGGGCCGGGGCCAAACCGTTGGTGGGCAGCCGCCCGAATATTGTTCTGGTGATGACCGACGACCAGGGGATGGGGGATCTCTCCTGCATGGGCAACCCGATTCTCAAGACACCGAACCTCGATCGTTTCTATGAGCAATCGACACGTTTCACGGATTTTCAGGTCAGCCCAACCTGTGCTCCGACGCGAGCGGCGCTTGGGAATTGAGCCACTGGATGTTTCAAAAATGGGTAGAAGAGATACGGTGACTAAGTAATCGATTAGGTAGAATGAAAGAAAGGTAGGTATACCATGAAAACACAACGGTTGTACTTGCGGGCAAAGTGGAAGGTTATTCTTTGTTTAATAATGCTGGTTGTCTTCGTGGTACCGGATGCAAGCTTTGCTTTGGACATCTACGTGTCCGTCGATGGTGGTGCCCAGGCTGATGGCAGCCTGGCGAAACCCTACGGATCCCTGCCTGGTGCATTGGAGGCGGCCAGGACCGCACGCAAGGCGGGCAATACAGAGCCGGTCGTGATTATCCTGCGCGAGGGACGTCATCAACTCAACCAAACCTTGGTTTTGGGTATGGAAGACGGGGCGCCGTTGGAACCGAAACCGACAAGCCTGCCGAAATACGGAGCGGGTGAATCGTCGGGTCCGGCCTATTTGACCTTTGCTGCCTATCCCGGAGAAACCCCCGTGGTCAGTGCAGGCGTGCCGGTGACCGGTTGGAAACGATTGGCATCAGCGTCTTCCGAATTGCCTGCCAAAGCGGTCGGTAAGGTGTGGGTCGCAGACATCCCCAAAGGTATGGATAGATTCTACACCCTCTATGATGCGCAGGGACGCTTGGATCGTGCCAGAGGTGACGGATTCTTACCGACCCGAAACGGGAACAACAGGACATTGTATTTCCCTAAAGGGGCCTTGAAAGATTGGGATAATTTGGAAGACGTGGAAATTCAGATCAGGCCAAGTCGAGCCTGGGTGATCCATATGCTGCCGCTCGCCTCAGTCGATGAATCTAAGGGTGTTGCCCAAACGAGTGTTTCTGCGACCTATGACATAGGAGCATTGCCACCCTATCTTCTAGCAATCATGGGAGATTCAGCCGCTTCAGTATGGGTCGAGAATGTCCTTGATGAACTCGATGAACCCGGGGAATGGGTGGTCAACACCAAAACGCGTAAGATCTATTTGTGGCCCTCTGATCCGTCCCCGAATGGATCGCCTCGTGGGATCCTGACTCCGGCAACGACGGAGTTGATCCGCGTCGAGGGCCAAATCGATTACGATGGTCCCACTGATACGTCTGTCCGAGGCATTGCCTTTTCGGGGCTGACGTTTTCCCATGCGGATCGTTGGGCCTGGACTAGCGATGAAGGTCGTGTTGGGTGGGGCATGCAGCACGATTGGGATATGTTCGATCGGCCCACTGCGCTGCTTCGTTTCCGTGGGGCCGAAGACTGTCAGGTTACAGATTGTAAATTTGTCAATTCCGGAGGCTCAGGTATACGTTTAGACTTGCATGCGCAGCGAAACCGAATCACCAACTGTGAATTGGCGCATCTGGGCGAGGCGGGGATTCTTCTGGCGGGTTATGGACCCGGTACCAAAGACGTCAACCACCATAACGATATCATTAACAACCACATTCATCACTTCAGTGAGATAACCTGGCATTCTTCTGGGCTTTGGGCCTGGCAAAGTGGCCACAATCGAATGGTCCACAACGAATTGCACCACAGTGGTTATTCAGCGGTGCTTATCACCACTCGTGTGGAACCTGATCGGAGTTTGAATGGGGAGGGCTGTAGAACTGTTCGTCGGCATGAGATAACGGTCGAGGATAAAAACCGGCGGCGCGGTGGATATGAGAGCTGGAAGACTCGCGAGAAGTACAATCATTCCCGGCACAATCTCTTTGAATACAACGAGATTTCGCAATCCGTTCAATTGCTCTCCGATGGAAATGGCATCTATATCTCTGGGACAGGGACAGGCAATATTATTCGCTATAACTACCTGCACCACAACCAGGCGCATTCCCTGCCGGCGGCGATCCGTTGCGATGATGACCAGCATGAGACACTCATCTATGGCAATGTCCTCTATAAAAACCGTGGTCATGCTGCCGCAATCGCCTCTAAGGGGACAAACGATATTATCAACAATTTCATTGTGGCCCAAACGGCAGTGCCCAGATGGGGCTATATCAGCTTTGAGTGGGCTCCGGTGACAGGATCTAAGGTAGAGCGAAATATTGTTATCTCACATATCGAGGGGGGCAATGCCTATGCCGAAAGGCTTAGACGTGGAAGCCGAACTGGAGGTCCCAAGCTCGTGGAAACGGACATGGATAAGAATCTCTACTACCATCCGAGGGACTCTCACTGGATGGATGAGCATCTGCTTAAGATGCAGGCGGTCGGCAAAGAGAAGGCCAGTCGCTTTGGCGATCCTCTATTTGTTGATCCGGCAGGTGGCGACTTCAGTTTCCGGCCGGGCAGTCCGGCCTTGGCCTTGGGGATCGAGCCGCTGGACGTCTCAAAAATGGGGCGTCTGGATGATTCTTCTCAGGGGCCGGATCACTACCCAAGTTTTAGCTGGGATACGGTCCCCTTGTATGTGCATATTCGCAAGGATACAGCGTTCACCGATGAAGAGATTCGATACCTCGCGACCTTTCCGCTCGTTACGTTTGAGAAAGCCACGGGGCACAAGGATTCCGGTTTTGTTGAGGCGGGAACGCTGAAGGCTGCCCGGGCCGTTAAGGCGATTAATCCGGACACGAAGATATTGTATTACCGCAACGTGATTGTGCACTACGGTAGCTATGCCGCCAATGCGTCATTGAAAGACATTCCCGGGGCCTTTCTGCTCGGGCGCGATGGCAACGACAAACTCATCCGCAACAAGCTCCAAGCCTACGATCTCTCAAATAAGGCGCTGCGTGACTGGTGGATCGACGCCGTAGAAGATGTTTGTTCCGATCCATCCGTTGACGGAGTCTTCCTGGACGGTGTGGTTAAGGTGCTGGAACCCGCCTTCCTGAAAGGTACCATTGGAGTGGAGAATAAAGCCGCTGATTTGGCGGGATATGTGACTATGATGGAGGACACGCGGAAGATGCTCGGGCCGCAGAAGCTCATGCTGGCCAATATATTGAGATCGCGTTTTTCAGATTCGGGTCTCAGTTATATGAAGGCGTTGGACGGTTCCTATATTGAGGGATTTGAGGGCGCCGTGAGGATGTCCAGGAAAGACTACATGGCCCAGGGGATCAGGGACTTTCAGAAAGCCGCGCGGCAGGGATTCATTGTTGCCTACACCTGTGGATTGGGCCGAAACCTGCAAGATGCGGATGAAGCCCCGAGGTCTGCCGCCAGGAATGGCAACCCCGTGCGGCGGGGCAGGGACGCTCAGAGCCGTTTCGACTATCAGTTGGCAATATTTTTAATCTGCGCCGAGAAGTACAGCTATTTTGACTTAAAAGACGGCTATGACGCGAAAAGAAGCAAAACCTGGTTGACGCATCCGGCTGACTATGACCGCCCGTTGGGCCCGCCCAAGGGGCCGGCGGTTCGTAACGGCTATACTTACGCCCGGGAGTTTGCTCATGCCTCAGTCCAACTCGATATCGAAAACGAGACGGCGAGCATTGTCTGGAAACCGCAGGAACAGAAATAAACGTATAATCAGTTTTAGTTTCTAGATTTAGAAAATATTTCAGGAGTGAATCATATGAGAAAGTTGAAAATTGGAAGTGTTATATGCCTGCTGTTGGGCATTGGGATGGCGGTTGCTAGTGCAGGGCCGATTGAACCGACCTGGGAATCGATGGCGGAAAATTATGATGTGCCGGAGTGGTTTCTGGATGGCAAGTTTGGTGTCTGGATGCATTGGGGTATTCCGTCGGCGACCGACGAAAATCGACCCAGCGATGGCTCGCACTATGGTCGGCGGATGTATGGAGGCAGTGAGGGGCAAGCACCCGGCCAACGGAAGATGAATGAGGATCTGAAAGCATTCCATGAGAAGCGGTATGGTCCCGTCGAGGAGTTTGGTTATGAGGATTTGGTTCCTCTCTTTAAGGCGGAGAAATGGGATCCGGACGCATTGGTTAAGTTTTGTAAAGAAAACGGCGCGCGTTTCATTATGCCGGTGGCCTGTCATCACGATAACTTCGACATGTACGATTCGTTCCATCCCTGGAACTCGGTGGATATGGGCCCGAAACGCGATACGCTCAAGGAGTGGAAAGCGGCGGCGTATAAACATGGGCTCAAGTTTGGTATTTCCACCCATCTGTATTGGTCGCCCAGTTTCTTTGGTGCGGCTCGTAAATACCAGACCCTCGGCACGCTGGAGGCGAAGCTGTTTAATATGGAATTTGACCCGAAGGGGTACAAAAACTCTGATAGTTGGAACCAGCACTGGTATGACCGGTGTTGGGAAATTATCGAAAAATATGACCCCGATTGGTTTAATAATGACTGCCCGTATCCCAACGAAAAGACCGGAAAATCCTTGGGACTCAAGCTGTTTTCTTCCTATTTAAATCGCGATCGGAAGGAAAATGGAGGAAAGCAGACGGTCGTGTTCTCTGCCAAAGGCGGAAGGGATAAGCGCGCTTATACGCCCAATGTAGAGCGCGGCGGCGCGGCAGACATTAAGCCGCAGCCCTGGATGTGGGCGACCGATGTGTCGGGTGGCTGGTTCTATCGAAAAGGAGCTAAGAACCGGATGAGCATTCCGGTGATGGTCGGAAACGCCGTCGATGCGATCAGTAAAAACGGCGTGGTCATGATAAATGTTGCCTTGCGCGGCGATGGCACCATTCCCGAAAATCAGGCCGCTTATGTGATCGCGTTCGGCGATTTTATGAGGATTAATGGAGAAGGAATTTACGGTTCCAGACCTTGGAAAACCTTTGGCGAAGGACCTACAAAAATAAAGGATGGCCGTCAGGGAGAAAACCACAAAGATTTCACCCAGGAGGATATTCGTTTCACCCAAAAAGACGGGAACTTGTATGCCTTTGTTCTCGCGAGGCCAACGAGAGACATTGAAATCAAGACACTGGCGACCGGCGGATTGCTCGACCGTGATATTGCATCCATCGAACTAATGGGCAGTGACGAGAAGGTCATATGGAAACGCTCTTCGGATGGTCTGACGATCCTGCTTCCTAAAGTCCTGCCGGGTAAGATAGTCAACGGGTTTCGCATCCGATTGAAATGAGCGCCGTCTAATATGAGATTATGTTTCGGATATGAAAAAAGTGAAAAGAAAGGCTTATAATGAAACAGAATATTCAAATAATGTGCATTTTTGTAATGGCTCTGCTGTTTGGTTTTTCTGCGCATGCTGAAACTAAAAAACCGAATATTGTCGTTGTGGTAGCTGATGATATGGGCTGGGGCGATTCTGCGACCTATGGCAATCAACTGATCCAGACGCCGAATATGGACAAGCTGGCGTCGCAGGGGGTGAAATTAACCCAGTGCTATTCGGCCTGCGGCGTTTGCTCGCCGTCACGTTCGGCGATTTTGACGGGACGCACGCCTTACCGTAACGGGGTTTACCGCCACCTGTCGGGCAATGGACCGGCCTATCTGCGGACCAGTGAAATCACCTATCCAGAGCTGTTAAAAGAGGCCGGCTACGAAACCTGTCACGTGGGCAAGTGGCATCTGCTCTCAAGGCAGCAATTCAATCAGCCAGACTATCCACAACCGGGCGATCACGGCTACGATTACTGGATGGCCACGCATAATAACGCCAGCCCGAGTCACAAGAATCCGGACAACTTCGTGCGCAATGGCAAGCCCGTGGGGCCGATGAAGGGCTATTCCGCCCAACTGGTGGCGGGTGAGGCCGTTCATTGGCTCAACGATATTCGCGACCCGAAGAAGCCCTTTGCCCTCTCGGTCTGGTTTCATGAGCCGCACACGCCGATCGCTACGGATCCACGTTTTCAATCGCTCTACGAGGGCCATGAGAACAGCAAGTACATGGGTAATATTACCCAGATGGATCACGGGCTGGGTATGATTCTCGACGCACTCGACAAGGCCGGAGTCAGCGAGAATACCCTGTTATTTTTTACGTCTGACAATGGCCCTGTTCCAGCCTATGGTGGAACCAGCGGCGGTTTGCGGGGAAGCAAACGCAGTGAATATGAGGGCGGTATTCGTGTGCCGGGCTTGGCTCGCTGGCCCGGGTATATCGCTCCCGGAAGCACCAGCGATGTTCCCTTGATTGGCAGCGATGTCTTTGCCACTGTACTCGACATCACCGGCCTATCGCTGCCGACAGATCGCACCATCGACGGTGTCAACATGATTCCCGCCCTGCAGGGAAGGCCGGTCCAGCGCAAGATCCCCATGTTCTGGCGCACTCACGTTTCCCCGCCGGATCAACGTGTTGCCATGCGTATCGACGACTGGAAGATCGTCGGGGATGAAACATTGACGAAGTTCCAGCTCTACGAGGTTCAGAAGGACTGGCAGGAGAAGAACGACTTGGCGGCCCAGATGCCGGAAAAAACCGAGGAGATGAAGAACATCCTGCTCAAGCTCTGGGCAGACATCAAAGCCGAAGGCCCCAACGAATGGTGGGAGAGTGACAAGCAGAAACCCAAAAGAGGCGGCAAGCTGAGTTACTAACGGAACAGATAAAAAATCGGAAAACTGGAGACACTGTGATGATGACAAAGAACAAATCATTTTGCACCTTACTTGTACTGCTGTTCATGCCCGTGCTGGCATCTTCCGCACCTAAGGACGATTCCCACATGGAGTGGTGGCGAGATGCCCGATTTGGTATGTTTATCCACTGGGGGCTCTATTCCGTCCAGGGTGGGGAGTGGAAGGGCAAGGACTATGGCAAGGAACAGGGCGGAGCCAGTGCGGAATGGCTGATGAACAGTGCTCAGATTCCGAAAGAAGAATACCGCAATACATTGGCACCCAAATTTAATCCCACCGAATTCGACGCTGCCAAATGGGTGTCGATTGCCAAGGATGCCGGCACGAAATACATGGTCATCACCTCCAAGCACCATGAGGGCTTCTGTCTTTTCGATACGGATGCGACCGACTACAACGTAATGGACGCCACACCCTTTAAGCGCGATATCATCAAAGAACTCTCGGAGGAATGCGCCAAGCAGGGGATTAAATTTGGTGTCTACTACTCCCAGTTCAAAGACTGGTATCACCGCTCGCGGGGCAGGGGCAATCCCGGGACCCTGTCCACAGAGGAGTATCTGGATCTGGTCGAGAAAAACCTCGATGAACTGCTGTCGAACTATGGCGAGATTGCCGTTCTGTGGTTTGATACCGGTGGCAACGACGTGATCGAAGCCGACGCGCAGGGCGCACGGGTACGCGAGCTGCAGCCGAATGCCGTGATCTGCAGCCGCCTTTACAGCCGCCGGGTGCCGGTCGAACAGCGCAAGTACGCCGACTTTGAATCGCTTCCTGACCGGATGCTTCCCAAGGAGCGAATGACAGTAGATTCCGAGACCTGCATGACCATGCGTCACAACTGGGGCTACGACCGCACCGATGATGCATGGAAAAGCCCAAAAGACATTATTGAGTTTTTGGCGCTGTGCAGCGCACGGGGAGTAAATCTCCTGCTCAACGTCGGCCCGATGCCGGAAGGTACCTTGCTGTCTGAAGAGATCGAACGTCTCAAAGAGGTCGGTGAATGGATGAAAGTCAATGGCGAGTCGATTTACGGAACCTATTACTCTCCGGTTGATTACGATTTCTGGTGGGGAGCGATGACCCAGAAGGACAAGACCATCTATCTGCACGTTTTGGAGTGGAAGCCGGAAGGCATTGAGTTCAATGGCATCGTTGGCAAGCCGTCCAAGGCTTACTTCCTGGCAGACCCGAAACGCAAGGCTTTGCCGGTGACTTATGAAGCGAACGGTCACGTCACCAAGGTTGAAGTGCCAGCGAACGCGCCGGATTCAAGAAATACCGTGATTGCTGTGGAGTATGATGCACCCGTAGTCGCCGATCCGGATGCGAAAGGTAAGTATCACTGGTATACCAATCGGAGGACGAGACATACCGATATTCGGGAAAGCGACAGTGCAGGGAAACAGGCATTACCCAAAGCCGTTACAGGAGATTAATAATGAAAACCTTATTGAAATCATTGTTGCTGACGCTTTGCTGCTTCGCAGGCGTGGCGGCACATGCCGCAGGTACGCCCGACACGCAGTGGACCTACAAGACCATCAACGGCAAAGCGTTGAAGATGAATGTCTTTCTGCCTGAAGGCTATGCGTCCGATGAGAAAAGCTTTCCAGCTATAGTATTTTATCATGGCGGCGGTTGGAGTGGTGGTAAGGTCAGTTGGCATCACCCGGACTGTGCCTACTGGAGCAATCGCGGCATGATCGCGGTATCGGTCGATTATCGACTCAAGGATCGCGACCAGGTTGAGGTTCCTTTGGAATGCGTCAAGGACGCCAAGTCGGCTGTGCGCTTCCTGCGAAAGAATGCTGAAGAGTTGAAGGTTGATGTCGATAAGGTGGTGGTTGCCGGGGGATCGGCGGGCGGGCAGATGGCCGCAGCCGTGGCGATGATCGACAAGGTCAACGACCAAAACGATGACCTGGCCATCTCCTGTAAACCCAACGCTGTGGTGCTGTACAATCCATATTACAAATGCAAGGAGGAACTCTCGCCTCCGAACTTTGTTGTCGAAGGTTTGTCACCCATGATAAGCTTTCTGGGCAGCGAAGATTCGTCCATTACGGTCGAGAGTTTAAAGGCCTTTCACGAGGACCTTAAAAAGGCGGGGAATGTTTCGGAGTTCTACGTGGGTAAGGGCGGCAAGCATGGATTCTGCGTCGGAGTCAAAGAACGGAATCGCTTCTTTTATTGGTCTTTGGAGTTGGTGGATGCCTTTTTAGTCAAGCATGGTGTCTTGACTGGAGAGAATCTAGTGATCCGCCCCGAAGGAGTGGAACCCCTACAGCCGGAAGAGTTTGAGGCATATCACTACGCTGAAAGTCGCGCGCAAGGAAAACCTAACATTGTCTTCATTTTCGCCGACGATTTAGGCTGGGGTGATCTGGGGTGTTACGGGCACCCACGCCTCAAAACTCCTTATCTCGACAAAATGGCTGCTGACGGCCTGCTGCTGACGAATTTTTATGTTGCCAATCCGGTCTGCTCTCCATCCCGGACGGCCGTCATGACAGGGCAATATCCTGCCAGGCACCGGATTCACAGGCATTTTACGAGTAATCACAAGCGCAATGTGGCTCTCAATATGCCGGATTATTTGGACCCTAATGTAACCTTACTTACGAAGCTGATGCAAAAGCATGGATATAAAACAGGTCATTTCGGAAAATGGCACCTGGGGAGCGCAGGAGATTCGCCATCTTTCGCTGCGTATGGGATTGATGTGCACTATACAAGCAATTCCAGGTACGGGAAATTGAATGTCCCCCAGCATCAATCCACGGAGGTTATGGTCGACGAGGCCATAGACTTCATCAAGGCCAATAAGGAACAGTCCTTTTATATTAATCTCTGGACCTTGGTGCCGCATACCACCCTGGTTACAACGGATGAGCAGATGGCG
This sequence comes from Sedimentisphaerales bacterium, assembly GCA_035529475.1. Taxonomy (GTDB): domain Bacteria; phylum Planctomycetota; class Phycisphaerae; order Sedimentisphaerales; family Anaerobacaceae. The sequence goes on from DATKWR010000330.1 coordinate 9,780, forward strand.
CCTTATGCAAAATGGGGTCCCCATGGTGCAGCCAAGCAAAAGGGGTTTTCGACCCCTGCCCAAATCTATTATGGTGCGGTAACGGACCTGGATTATCATCTCGGACGCTTGATCCAGACGATTGAAGAGCTAGGGCTGAGTAAAGAGACGGTCATCGTATTCTCCAGTGATAACGGCCCGGAAGACATCAGTGGCATTAGAGCAGGCCATAGCGCGATTGGCACGGCCGGCCCGTTTAGGGGGCGTAAGAGGAGTCTCTATGAGGGAGGCGTGCGGGTTCCATTCATCGTTCAATGGAAGGGGCATATACCCGCTGGCAGGGTGGATGACAAGAGCATTGTTTCTGCGGTTGATCTGCTGCCTACCTTTTGCAGTCAGGCAGGCATTGAGTTGCCTGATGACTACCACTCCGACGGTCAAGACATGAGTCAGGTCTTTTTGGGAAAATCGGTGCAAAGGAAGCGGCCCCTTTTCTGGGACTGGACCGGTATACAGGCAGGCCACACCTCCAACAAGAGTCCCAGCTTGGCCCTGCGCTCGGGCAAGTGGAAGTTTCTGATGAACCCGGACGGATCGCGCAAAGAATTATACGACTTTGAGGCCGATCCCCAATGTATGGAACTCGACAATGTGGCCGATCGATATCCTGACGAGGTGAAACGCTTCAGCAAGATCCTACGCGAGTTCAAGGCATCCATTCCCCAGGGAGTGCCGCAACAGGGAGGTGGATCGAATGTTTATCCCATGCCTGGCGCTAACGATTAAACGAATAATAAAGACTTTTACGGAAAACTAAGGAGAAGTCATGAAGATGAAATCATTTACGCTGTTGGGATGTCTCGCTGTTTTAATGCTGTCCGGTATCGTGGTGGCTCAGATGGACGCGACCGCGGATCGGATGCAGTGGTTTCAGGATGCGAAATTCGGGATGTTCATCCATTTTGGTGTCGGAAACAAAAGTGAATTTAATCCGGATTTTGATGCCGGCGAATGGGCACGTGTTGCCAAGGCCGCTGGGATGAAATATGTCGTTCTAACCACCAAGCATCACGTCGGATTCTGTCTCTGGGACTCTGCACTAACAGATTGGAATGTTGTTGATCAAACGCCATATAAGCGTGATATCGTAAAGGACTTGGCAGCAGGATGTAAGGCCGAGGGACTTGAGATGGGCTGCTACTATTCGATTGCAGACTATCATCATCCCTTATACGAGCCCAAATACCAAAACAGGCCCAACAGACGAACTGGAACCGTTCCTGGTGCTGATATTAACAAGTATATCGACTTCATGTTCGGTCAGCTCGAAGAACTCTGTGAGCTATATCATCCTTGTCTTATCTGGTTTGATGGTGGAAGTGGGTTCAGCAATCCTGCTTATAAGCCCCTGCTTCGCCGAAAAGAAATGGTTGATATGTTGCATTCTTATGGCACCCTCTCCAATAGCCGCCTTGGCGATGATGATGCTTTGAAGTATGTGGATTACCTGAGCATGAATGACAACATGACTCCTGCCATTAACCTGGGTGTCTATTTTGAGTCAGCGGTGACCATGGGTAGGTCTTGGCACTTTAGAGCCAATGATAGTTTGAAATCTCCCAAAGTCCTTCTCGAACAACTGGTAAATACTGCAGGAAATGGAGGGAATTATCTCCTCAATGTAGGACCTGATATGAACGGGGTCATTCCAAAGGACATGGAGGCACGACTCAAGACAATGGGGGATTGGCTCAAAAAAAATGGCGAAGCCATTTACGAAACCGAGGCCGGACCCTACCGGTATGAAATAAGCTGGGGGACGATCACGCAACGTAAGGATAAAGACAGCACCAGTCTCTATCTCAACGTGGTTGACTGGCCTAAAGACGGAAAGTTCACCTTGTTTGGCGTGAACAATCCAGTGCTGAATGCATCCCTGCTGGCCACGGGCGAAGCGATCAAAAGCGAATCGAAATTTGATGTGTTTTCCGGGCAGAATATCATTACGCTGGAAGTCCCCAAAGATGCGCCCGATGAATATGTCTCGGTGATCAAACTCGTTGTATCGGGGACCGTGTCGATGGATCAGGCATTCATGCAACTTAGCGATGGCAAGGTATTAATGGATACCTACAATGCCAATATTCATGATTTGGAGTACGTGCCCAACAAACCTACCAAAGCAATAGACATGAAAATGTTCACTGTCCCGGATAGACGGCCCCAACAGCCGAGTGAGTACACAGGACCATGGGATTATCAAATGTATAAGAAGCCGGGCGAAGGGATCATGCCGGGCAGAGGACTCACCGTTTCAGGCTTCCAAACCAAGGGCCAGGCCTTGAGCTGGGATTTCAGAGTGTATAAGCCGGGAACCTATGAGGTCGTCGTTGTCTGCCATGCCAACAGGAACCAAACATGGAATATGGAAGGTCGTGTGCGGGCGAGTGTTGCCGGACAATCTGTTGAAAACGAATTAATCGAATACAAGCGCGTTGCCCCTCCCACAATGAATTCGAAAATAGTGGATTTACATTCCATCATAGGAACCGTTAAGATCAATTCGGCAGGTGCGCATACCCTTACTCTGGAGATCGCTTCAAACTTCACGGGTGCAAAACCCAGATTTCGAAGCGTCATGCTGGTACCTGCGAATTCCTTAACGAGAGGCAGGTGAATGATTCTGATGATCAGAACTCCGTTCCTTCGGTATCTACCCATGGTCGATTCGCTGAGTCGGGTGGGGCTCTTGACAAAGGGCAGTGTAAGAGTTCGGAGATCTGTTTTGAGTGGAGATGTGACTTGAAAAACAGAATGAGATGGTTGGTAATCGGCTTGGTTGCGGGAGCGACTGCAACGGCTTGGGCGGAGTTGAAAACGGTCAATGTGACCCATTCTGCGCTACAGGGCATTGGGGTGGAAGAGGGCGTTATGCGCCGGGATCCGAGCGACATTATCAAGGTCGGCGGCCTCTACTACGTCTGGTATTCAAAAGGGAAAATTTCTCCCGGTTACGATGCGACCGTCTGGTATGCGACCTCGCGGGATGGACATGTCTGGACCGAGAAAGGCTTGACGCTGGCCAAGGGCGAGCTTGGCAGCTGGGAAGGGGCCAGCGTGTTTACACCCAATATTCTCGTGGCCGAGGGAAAATACTGGCTGTTCTATACCGGGGTCTCGAGAGAATATAAAAGGCCCTACAATCCGGATTCGAAAATCGGCATTGCCGTATCGGATTCGCCCGACGGTCCCTGGGAGCGCCTCGCCACCAACCCGGCGTTGAAGAACAGCGACAACCCGGACGATTTCGACAGTCACCTGGTTGATGATGCCTGCCTGATTGTCCGTGATGGAAAGTACTGGTTCTACTACAAAGGCCGGCAACTGGGGAAAAGCCCCGCTGAAACCCAAATGGGGCTAGCGATCGCGGATCACCCGCAGGGCCCTTATGTGAAGTATGAGGCGAACCCGGTGATTCCCGGCAATCACGAAGTATTGGTCTGGCCACAGGGAACAGGCGTGGCCGCAATGATCGGTACCACTGGGCCGAAGGACATCACGAATACGATCCAGTACGCTGAAGACGGAATTCATTTTTCCAAAACCCATGATGTAAAGAATGGCCCGTGGGCCGGCGGCGCCTACCGTCCCGAGGCGTTTACGCAGAGCGG
>DATKWR010000331.1:0-8789 GCA_035529475.1 Sedimentisphaerales bacterium
AATGATGAGTGAAGCGGCCCTTAGTGATATGGTGGAGGATATCAAATCCAACGGCTTGTTGCATCCCATAGTCCTCTACGAAGGGAAGATCTTAGACGGGCGTAATCGCTATCGGGCCTGCCAATTAGCGGAGGTCGAACCCGTGACGGTTACGCCGGAGATCGAGGACCCTGTGTCCTTCGTTGAGTCATGTAATCTGCGGCGGCGTGACTTAACCACAGGCCAGCGAGCCATGTTTGGCGCGAACAAGGTGGAACACTACGAGGATGAGGCGAAGAAACGGCAGAAGCTATCAAAGGGGCGTGGCAAAAAAGGTAAGGAAACGGTGCCTGACCTTAACAAGGGTCAATCCCGCGACGCGGCCGGGGCCACAGTGGGTGTCTCCGGTAGGACGATCGACAAAGCGACAACGGTGTTGAGGACGGGCGATGAAGAGTTGATTGGACTCGTTAAATCAGGGGAGATGGACGTCACCAAAGCTGCAAACGTGGCAGCCCTTCCGCCAGAGCAAAGGGCGATGATATTCAGTGACGCGAAAGCGAATGAGTGGACGCCGAGTCAGATTGCACGAGAGGCCCGTAAGCTGTCACCAAAGAAGTCCACGAAGAAGGCTGATCGACCTTACGATACGTCTGCTCAACTAATCAAGCTAAACAAGCTGCTCACGGATTTCATGGACAAGTGTCCTCCTAAATACCTTCCGATGATGGTCAGTAACGGCATTGCAATTCTTGAGGAATATAATCATGAATGATGATCGCGAGCTACGGACGACACAAGAAGATGATGAGTACATGGATGCGTGTCCTCACACTGAGTTTTTGGAGTCACTTCACGGCAACCAGAGTTGTAATTGGCATATAGCCCTAAGTGAACTTTGCGACAACTCATTCGACCACAAAGCCGCTCGCGTTCAGATCCAATTTCGCGGCAAGAGAGACCTCGAAGTCTTGGATGATGGGAATGGATGCGATGATATGGCTCGCATGATGAAACTTGGAATGCACGATAATCGACGCAACAGTGGGCTAGGGAGATATGGAGTTGGACTCAAGGAAGCTGGGGGTTGGCTGTGGGGCGTGATGGTAATAGAGACGGTTTGTCAAGGCTACGTACGGAGTACAACAGTTGACTGGGAGAAGTGGCGTAAGTCTGGTTCGTGGCGTCTACCGAAGCCGAGACCCGTTCCAGCTCTACCGGAACAAGTTGGTACAAAGTTGACGTTCGCCCGCATAGATCGCAGCCCGCCCGACTATGAAAAGTTGCGCGAGAAGCTGTCTTATGTATTCGCGCCAGCGCTTGAGGATGGCAAACAGATCGTCATACAGAGGACCCGGCGCAAACCAATGGTGTGTGCCGCATGGAAGATGCCGCCGCTCACGGATGTCATAACGACCGATTTGGTTGTGGCCGGCAAGCGTGCATCAATTCACGTGGGCATCATTGGAGAGGGGGCTGATACGTCGCAGTACGGGTTCAATTATTCATACGAGCATCGCAATATCAAGAATTCCGCTTTCGGCGGCAAAGGCCACAGTGTCCGACGTATTTGCGGGCAGGTTACATTGTCCAGAGACTGGAAATTGTCGAAAAACAAGACAGACATTGCGGAAGGCCAGGATTTACTCGAAGAAAAACTCTATGAGATTTGCGAGCCAATTATCCTGAAGGCCGAACAGCAGGCGGAAGTGATCTACAATGACAAGTTTACGCATGAAATCAACGCATCACTCAATGAGATAGTGACAACTCTACGCAAAGCAAAGCGGGAGGCGACGGGCAAGAAGCCGGGGACCGTTAGCCCTAAAGGGACAAAGCGTCGGGTTAGGAAGGCCGATAAGACACAGCCCGGGGGTGATATTTTAGGCAAGGTGGCGTCGCGAGGATTGCGAATAGAACCTGTTCGTAGCCTCAATGGCCTTATTACTGACGTCGATCTCACAGGAAACGTCGTAAAGGTGAATGAAGACCACAATTGGTATATCACCATGCGAGAGAATCACGACATCAATGCCATTAGGTGCGTGTGTTTGGGGGCGTACTGCGAGAAAGCAATGGCCGAGGATCCAACGGGGCAATTACATCTGTTTAATCGTGGCTTTAGTAGTTTCATAGAAGCGTGGTCCGCTATCCTAGAGGCCGCCTATCCCCGTGACAATAACGCAAAACAATAAAACTTGAGGGATAGTATGGCAAAACAATCCAAGGATGGCGTCTTACGATCTATGCCCCAGAGTTTATCCGCCGAGGCGGCGGTACTGGGCTCGATGATCATCGACTCCCGCTGCATTGGGGACGTGATGGAATTGGTCGGGGAGGACGACTTCTACCACGACGAGCACCGGATTATCTACCGGACCCTGCGGGCGATGGTTGAAACGCAGGAGCCCCAGGCGATCGACGGGTTGACGGTTAGGGAACGCCTGGAACAGACCAAGCAACTGAAAGAGATCGGTGGTCTGGAGTATCTGCGTCGGGTGATGGAGACGGTTCCATCGGCTGCCAACGTCGTGTATTACGCCAAGATCGTCCAGGAGGCCGCGAAGCGTCGTACCCTGATTGTTACTGCACAGGAACTCGCCGAGGCAGGGTATGACGAGTCGCAGGAAATTGGTGAAGCCTTGTGTGAGGCCGAAGCGAAACTGTTTGCTGCTACCGAGAGTCGAGAGGGGGATTGTCAGCCGGCCGATCGTTTGATTATATCGGTTCTCGAAGAGATCGAGCGGCGGGAAGGAAACTCGGTGACGGGGCTCACCACGGGCTACTACGAACTGGATGATATGCTGAGCGGGCTCCAGGATGGCGAACTGATCATCCTGGCGTCTAGACCATCGATCGGCAAAACGGCCTTAGCAATGAACATCGCTTTCCAGGTCGCGGTGGTGGGCAATATTCCGGTGCATGTGTTCTCGCTAGAAATGAGCAAGGGATCTCTGTTGGAACGCGTGGTGTGTTGTGAGGCAGAGGTGAATTCCCAGCAGGTCCGCACTGGGAATGTTACCGGGGAGGACTACCGGAAGCTGGTAGATGTGGGCGCTCGGTTGACCAACGGGGCGTCTTTGTTCATTGATGACAGTTCCTATCTGACGCCATTCGATCTCCGAAGCAGGGCTCGGCGAATCCACAGCAAAGAGGACACGGGGCTGATTATCGTCGACTACCTTCAGTTAATGGGCGCGGGCCAGAAAACTGAGAATCGACAGCAGGAAGTCACCCTGATCAGTCGGCACCTGAAAGCGCTGGCGCGGGAGCTGAATGTCCCTGTGCTGGTACTCAGCCAACTCAATCGGGGCCCGGAGTCGCGAGAGGACCATCGGCCCAGGTTGAGCGATCTCCGTGAATCGGGGGCCGTGGAGCAGGACGCAGATGTAGTCATGCTATTGTATCGCAAGGACTACTATGGTAAGAACGAACCCGATTATGTGCCGACGAACGTTGCGGAGGTCATCGTGGCTAAGCAGCGTAACGGGCCTACCGGGACGGTGTCCCTAATCTTCCGAGAGCGGATTACTCGATTCGAGAACCTTGCTGTTATCGAGGAGCCTGTCTGATGCACTGTATCGCGGATTGGGACGAGAACTACGAGGTCGATAAGGACGGCAGAAGTTGGAAAGAGGGCAAGGACTTCTTTGCTGGAGCGTTGCCTTACACCCGTGCACCGTCGCGTCGGGATTGGCCTGTCAGAGTCCTTCAGATCCGCGAACTGGTTGGGGACGACGTACATGCCATCGTGGGGGTGTTTGAGCGTTTGTGTGGGGTTGTGGCGTGCGAGAAGCGTCCTAGGCGAGAGGGTGGTATCATCAGGAACAGCCGTGGCGATCCTGCGTCGGTCCACGACATTGCTAGAATGCTGCTCTGGTCCGATGAAAAGACGGAGTGGGCACTGGATATTCTATGCCATGTAGATGTTGAATGGGTGGTCCTTGCGCAGGACCCGCAGGATTCTGCGGATAGTAGCGAATCCCGCGAGTCGTCGCGAGTCTCGCGGGATTCTAAGGTATCGGCTTCAGTCAAGGTCATAACAGATCAGAACAGTAATAAGTCATGTCATAACTCCAATACGGAAAGGCAGCCTGAAATCATAGCCTTTCTTGACTTGACTTCCCAAGAGGAGCTTGACGCTCGACCTGACATACGCTGTTACCAAATCCTCAGCGCGAAGCTCAAGCCCCAAAACGCCGATAGCTACAGCGCCCTGGCCAATTTCGTGCAATGGCTGGCACAGGACGAAGACCAGAAGCGAGCCGGCCCGGATAGGTACAACCAAGCGATTGTCCTGGCGAAGGACTGTGTCCACGGGGAGATCCCGATGGCCGTGTTCATGAACCGCGTCAAGGAAGAGTGGGGATACCAGCCGCCCAGCAAGAAACAGAGGTGCCGATAGGGAGTTGACCGTGGCAATGAAGAAGAGGCTGACATAGATACAGGAGACAGACCGATGGTAGATCAACCAGAAGAAACGAAGGTAGACACACCGATGAAGGTAGGCGCGGACTTGAAAGAGTTTTGCTTCCAATGTCGTGAGGAGATTCAAGTCATCACGGCTCGGATTCAGCGTCTGCGTGATGACAAGGTGGATATGCCGGGCGATATCGGGGCGAACATCACCCTAGCCTATCGCCACCTGGAAGATGCCCGGATGCGATTGGGCAAGGCCGTCCAGGCCCTGGATGGCGGGACAAGCTGCTATACACGGTAGGCTGACACATGACTGAGATAATCGGAACGATAGCGACAATTCTGGCCGTGACGGGTGTGGTGTGCAACAACCGCCGGCTCCGCGCCTGCTTTGTCATATGGCTGGCCTCCAACTCAATGTCGTGCTACCTGCACGTCGGCGCCGGGCTGTGGTCGCTGGCGGTGCGGGACGGGATATTCATGGTGCTGGCCGTCGAGGGCTGGCTGATCTGGACGCGGGAGAAGAAATCAACATGACTGAGACAACGACTATCTCCGTGCATGTGTGCGACGTCTGCGGTGAACACGCGACCGAGGAACAGGGGGAGTTCGGGTACTACGTCGAGGGCATCGTCCTGGCCCCATGCGAGACGTGTGGAATCCTGGCCTGCCGTAGCTGTACCGACGACGGCGACTGTTGCGAGCGGCGGGCGACGATAGAGTGCGAGGGCCTGCCGGAGCGGGTGCTGTTGGGCCAGCAAGGACTGTTTGAATGAACTACTACAACGAACTTGAATAAGGAGTAACATCATGTGGAGCGCTATTGTAGGAGCATGGCATGTGTACCGTACGATACGGGAGTTCCGGCGCCAAGTTGAGGACAACGCCCGGCAGACGCTGAGCGAGGAGAATGCCAAGCGAATTCGGATGCGGTTGGAGGCGATCTTCGTTGCCCTGGAGCGGGGTCAGACGCAGAAGTTGCCGAGTTGGCTGCAATGGGCGTGCAAGCTATCGAAGGTCGACGAACAATTTGGGACATTCGGACAGCACGTTCTCAAGTCCAAGAAGATCGAAACGAAGGACCCTGTACTATACCGGGCGCACTGAGAAATGCTGGGGATGGACGACAACCATAACTGTCTGCGGGACGTCGCCGACTTCCTGCAAAACCAACTTGTTTAGTGTTTAGGAGAAACTGTCATGGCAAAGAAGAATGAACTGAAAAAGGGGTCCTGGAGCAAAGATGACATCCGGTTGCTGAAGAAATACTTATCCAGGTCACTCAACCACAGAGGTAGCGGACGATCTGGGGCGTAGTTACGCGTCGGTAAAAAAACGTGCGTCAAGACTCGGATTGCGGAAAACGAAAACCTACATCAAGAAGCTCAGGCGGAAGGTATGACGCTGAAGCATCAGGTCGCCAGGCGGCACAGCGACAAGATTCAGGTCAAGGCGTTTCAGGCGGTGTTCGCGTCGTCCGAAGGCTCGCCTGAGGATCGGTTCATGCGCGCCGTAGTCCTGACGTCCGACGACGAGTGGCGTCAGATCCAGGGCCGGCCCGGCTTCCGATCGCACCTGGCTCGACTGCTAAGGCTGATGCGGCGCAAGAGCAATAGGCGCACGAAGAAGACGGAGAAGACGATATGATCCCGATCAAGTTTTTCGTGCCGGGCAATCCCAAGGCGCTCATGCGGCATCGGACTACCAAGAGCGGGATCCACTACGACCCCAGCGCCGGGGACAAGGCCGACTTCCTGGCCAAGGCCATGCTGTACCGGCCGGCCGAGCCCCTGAATGGCCCGCTCAGTATCGTTCTGGTTTGCGTGTTCTCCCGGCCTGGGTCGCATTTCGGCACTGGGCGCAATGCGGGCGTGCTTAAGGGGTCGGCCGAGTTCTGGCATCCGTCGACCCCTGATTGGGACAACGTCGGGAAGTTTGTGGGCGATGCGCTCAACGGTATTTTCTGGCGGGACGACCGGCTAATTGTCCACCCGGTGATGTACGAGATCTACGGGGCCGTGCCGGGAATCGGTGTCATCATACGGGAGCCAACGACCGTGGACGAGAGCAACGCGAAGGCCTGGCTGGCATCGGCAATGGGCAAGGACTGAACTATTACTGATCTAGGGATATTATCCTTGACAGGCGGTTACGTGTGGGGTATCTTACAACGTATGGTGAATGAAACGAACCCGGTGAAGACATGAGAACTGAACAGCCCATCCTATTTGATACCGAGAGCGTCCGTGGTCTGTTGACGTGCGCCCAATGTGGCCAGATGAGCGTACCCTTTCCGTGCGGGCACTGCGGTAGCGAACAGTTCAGCAAGACACAAACGCGGCGGGTAGTTCGGCGGCTGCGCATGCACGAGGATTATGGCAAGCCGGTGTGGGACGAGGCCTATATCGATCATAGCTATGATCGACATGGATCATGCTGCCTCAAGGTTCCGTACCGAGGTGGTATAGACGAGATGGTGCATCGCCACTGGCCGGCGTATGTAAAGGGTGAAACGGGGTGGGTGCGGGAACCATTGAAACGAATCTACCAAGAAGCCGCTTACTCAACGGATAGTGAGTTTGTCAAACCCATGCTGGTATGGCCTTGGAAAAAGGATCACCTTCCGAGCATGTTTATGCCGAAAGTTGCCCTGCGTCTCTGGGTTGAGTTCAAGAGCCCAAGCGTGCAGCGCCTGCAGGACATCACCGAAGAAGATGCCATTGCCGAGGGCGTGTTTGGACCTCCATGGAGTCAAGCCGGATGGCGAGAGTATCCGTTTGAGTCCTGCCACCTGGGGACGGCACGCGAGTCGTTTCAGACGCGTATCATTGCGATCAATGGCCCGAAGGTTTGGGACGAGAACTGGTGGGTGTGGCGTTATAGTTTCCGCAGGATTGCAGCGCCTGTTGGAGAATAGCAAGGAACAAACAAGTGCATTTGTACCAGAAGGAGATTACCATGAAACGCAGAGCCGCCCTTACAATCGCCCGGAAACCGAACGAGAATGCCTGATGTGGATCGTTCCAAGGAACTCACGGTTCTCTCGCTTTGTGCCGGCTACGGCGGCCTTACTGATGTGCATGGAGGCGAGTATGTTCAGCTTTAGGCAGCACGCCGAGATTCTCCAATGCGTTGTTCGTCTTGTCCTCGTCTATGTGGTGAACATCGCAACCTTCTGGAATGGGACCATTTGCTTGCTGCCAGATGACGCGGTGCAGAAAATCTCGTTGCCCATTCGTGCGAGCGTAGTACCCGTTGACTCGCCGTGTATATTTATGCCCGTTGTGCATTATGAACGGCAACGGCTCAGCGGCACGCATCTGATAGCTACGTCTGGCAAAGCGCTTGTAGACGGTCTGGCGACTTACGCCAAAGGCCGTGCCAATCTGCGCAAGGCTGAATCCCTGTCGATAGAGTTCATACATACGCTCAGTCGTCTGGATATCTGGTTTACAACTCATGGGCGTATCTTCTCAGAAAGGATGACAGGTGTCAACCGTTAATGTGGATCGTTCCAAAGAATTTACCTGCATCTCTCTCTGCTCAGGTTATGGCGGGATTGAACTTGGATTGCAACGAGCAATCCGAAATCTCCGCACAGTCGTTTATGTGGAGATCGAGTGCTTCGCGTGCGCCAACCTGGTCGCAAAGATGGAAGCGGGTTACATGGATGCAGCACCTATCTGGACGGATCTTAAAACCTTCGATGGACAGCCGTTTCGCGGACGAGTGGACATCATCGCTGGGGGATATCCTTGTCAGCCCTGGTCCCACGCCGGCAAGCGGCAAGGCGAGGACGACCCTCGACACCTTTGGCCGCATATTGCAGAGATCGTGCGAGCAGTTCAGCCTGTTTGGTGCTTCTTCGAGAACGTCGCCGGACACCTGTCCCTTGGATTCCCCGCCGTTTATCGAAGCCTACGAGCTATGGGCTACCAAGTTGAGGCAGGATTGTTTACAGCGGCCGAGTGCGGCGCGCCCCACAAGCGGCAGCGGCTGTTCATCCTGGCCCACCGTCCGGGTGGCGGACGAGAAACCGTCGCTTGCGGGAAAACAAGCGACAGTCAACGACAAAGGTCGAATCGTTCGCTCGACAGGGGAAGACTTCTCAATGGCTCTGTGCGATGCGGTGCAGGTGAACTGGCCAACTCCGCAGAGCTTCGATTCAACGGATTGCCCCAGCGGGGACAGACAGAAGCGATTGCAATCCGGGGGTTGCCGAAATCTGTGGGAAGAGGTTGCGACCGATGGCCGGCCGGACCCGGACAGCCCCAGTACGAATGGGAAGAACCGAGGGTTGTGGACGACGCCAAAGGCGTACAGCGGGGGGGATACAGACCTCAAGACGGGTCAGGATCGGATGAAGCGCAGAAAGATACAAGGGAAAAGCA
>DATKWR010000332.1:0-4197 GCA_035529475.1 Sedimentisphaerales bacterium
CAACCGGGCGTCACGATACGGAGGCCAGCGGCACAATGGACTCGATAAGCTGCTCAACCGTGTAAGACTTCGCCAGCTCGATTGAGAGCAAACAGCCGTGATTGTGGTTCGAAGCAAGAATGATCAGGTTCCTGCCGGCCCGGCTCCAGCCCTGCTCCTGCGGCTGGTGACCCAAAACGAAAATGTCAGTATCCAACAGTCTGGCCATACTGTCAAGCAACGCCTCGCTGTGTTTCCTGCCCCACGTCAGAAGATACGCGGACCCCGGCCTGAGCACGTCGCTGATTATTAGCGGTCTGTACAAAACCCCCGGGTCGAATTTCTCGCCGAAATGGTCGCTGGGCAACGAATGGGACATCCATATCCTGCTTTCGCATCTGGCTGCCAGGGGCTGCGAAAACAGGAATTGCTTCATCGCTAATTTGATCTCGGCGCCGGCGCGCGGGAATTCCCGGTCCAGAGCCGCACGCATTGCGCGATTCATCTCTTTGCCGTCTTTCATCACCTCGCTGTCGTTTATGAAGGCCGTATCGTGGTTGCCCATGATGATGTGGACCCGGTCTGGAAAACTCACTTTGTACCTGACGACGTCAAACAGCAGCTTGTACGACAGGCAGCCCCCTTTCGAATCCTCCGGACCGCCGTGTATGATTTCCTGGAGAATAATGTGCCGGTTGGGGTGGTTGGCTAAATCGGCAAAGGCGACGATCCGCTCGAAATTCCTTTGATGTCCGTGCAGGTCGCCGGTGACGATCAGGTGGCCCTCAGCGGGTAAATGAACCACGTTGCCGCGTCGAGACTTATCCGCGTTGTTGGCTTCGGCGCCCTGGTTCAACAAGTCAACCGTTGTTTGCGGCATTTTTGTTCATCTTGATTTTGCCCCCGAATATGCTGTGCACCATCAGATCCAGCCTCGATATGACCGTCATCATGTTGGCCGGCCGGCTTGGGGGGTCATCCTCGATACAATCCATGACAAGTTTTGAGATTCCTATCGGCAGTTGCTTCTTCAATTCGTGAGGGGCGCGGCGCGGCACCGTGACGGGCAAGCCGAACTTGTTCTTTTTGGGTATCAGAGTCGGGGCGTGCTTTCCCGTCAGCGCCCAGTACATGGTCGCGCCGAGGTTGAAGATGTCCGTTTTGGGGCTGAGCGGTTTGCGTTTGACCTGCTCGGGGGCGATGTAGTCCGGCGTACCTTGAATTCTGCTTTTGACCGTTCCGATCTTGCAGCTCTGGCCGAGGTCTATGATCTTGATCGCCCCGGGTTTGCTGATCAGAATATTGTTGGGTTTTATGTCGCAGTGAACGAATCCCTGCTGATGCATCGCGTTCAGGCCGGTGGCGACCATCCGAAACACAAGCAGCACGTCGCCCAGACTCAGGGCGGGCCACTCTTCGAGGCTCTTCCCATCGAAGTACTCCATGGACAGAAGCATCTCTCTGACCTTGAACATGCTGCGGACTTTTCTCAGTTCGAAGCACTTTCGGACGTACGGGTGATCAATACTGCGGGCGACCTTGTACTCCGTCTCCACCTGCTCGAAGATTCGGGAGTCCTCCGGGCGTTCGTAAATGACCCGTTTGACGGCCACTTGCATGTTGTTCCCTTCGTCGGAGGCCAGATAAATGGTGCTGCGGGCGCCGGTTCCGATGCGCCCGAGTATGGTGAAACCGCCGACATCGAGTATATCTTTAGCCATATTATCAATAATAACCTAAGATCGAATCAGCCTTTCGACAGCAGAATATTAGATGCGCCAAAAAGGCCTTTTGTTCGGCCAATTTCGCCATTTTGCATCAATACTCTTGCTTGTATAGGACGCAGACGGTCCCAGGATCCTGCTGAGTTCCTCACAAAAACGCCGAAGTATACGTATAAAAACCACCTTTATATCGAACGTCAGAGCTACCCACTTAAGCGTGGCAAACCGGGAAGTATACAATACAGCCGGCGATTCATCCAGTATTGGCGGCGATTTTTCCCCGTGCCGGCAAAAAACAGACGCTTGACAAAGTTTCTGGAATCTGGATAATACAGTAGAAGTGAATCGGACCGGAACGGTTCCTTGCAGTGCAGGGTCGTTGGTTTGTCTGTTCCGGGTCATCGGGATTCCCCGATAGCTCAACCGGTAGAGCGAGCGGCTGTTAACCGCTAGGTCGTAGGTTCGAACCCTACTCGGGGAGTTTCCTACACAAGGAGGCACTTGCCGTCGCAGTCTGCGCAGGATCTGGGCGCCGAGACGATTGCAGATTGCACTGAAATGGCGTATAAATTCCGTTGCCATGACTCGCGATACACAGAAACGAATTGAGCAGTTGCGCCAGGAGATTCGAGAGCACGATTACCTTTACTACGTGCTCAATCAGCCGCGGATCGGCGACCGGCAATACGATGAGCTCTTCGCCGAGCTCAAGGAATTGGAGCGGGCGAATCCCGAGCTCATTACGGCCGATTCACCCACGCAGCGCGTTTCCGAGCGGCCCCTGGAGGGTTTCGCCACGGTCCGCCACGCCGTACCGATGCTCAGTATCGACAATACCTATAGCGCCGAGGAGTTGAAGGCTTTCGATGAGAGAGTCGCCAAGCAGCTTGGCAACAGAGATCATGATTACGTCGTTGAGTTGAAAATCGATGGGCTTGCCATAAGCCTTCGCTACGAACGGGGCGTTCTCGTCAGGGCTGCAACTCGCGGCAACGGCCAGGTCGGCGACGACGTCACCGCCAACGTGCGGACCATCAAGGCGGTTCCACTGTCGCTGTTAGGCGGCAGAGCTCCTGCTGTCCTTGAAGCTCGGGGTGAAGTCTATATGCCCACGAGTGCTTTTCTCGAACTGAACCGGCTTCGGACCGAGGCGGGGGAGCCGGCCTTCGCCAATCCGCGAAACGCCGCGGCAGGCTCGCTGAAGCTGCTGGATGCACGAATCACCGCGGCCAGGAACCTGTCGTTTTTCGCTTATGCTACCGGCGAGCTTTCCGAACCGCTGGCTGAGAATCACTACGAGAGCCTCCGGCAACTCAAGGAGCTCGGTCTGCCCGTCAATCCCAACATCACACGAGGCAAGGACATAGAGGAGGTCATCGAGATTTGCGAAAGCTGGAGCGAAAAACGGCTGAAGCTGGGCTATCAGACTGATGGAATGGTGATTAAGATCAACCGTTTCGACCAGCGGGACATCTTAGGTGCCACGGGCAGGGCGCCTCGCTGGTGCATCTCGTACAAATTCGCCGCCGAGCAGGCCCAGACCGTGGTTGAATCCATCGATGTCCAGGTCGGCAAGAGCGGTATCTTAACGCCGGTGGCCAATCTGACGCCCGTGGTACTGGCCGGCACGACCGTCAAGCGAGCCAGCCTACACAATTTCGACATGCTCGCAAAGCTTGACGTTCGTTGCGGCGATACGGTAGTCATTGAGAAGGCTGGCGAGATTATCCCGCAGGTGATCGAGGTCATAAAATCGCTGAGGCCCGAGGGCACAGCCCCTTTCAAAATACCCAGGACGTGCCCGAATTGCGGCTCGCAGGTGGCAAAAGACGAAGACGGCGTCTATGTCCGATGCCCGAATCCGGATTGCCTGGGTCAATTGAAAGAGCGCTTGAAATACTTCGCGGGTCGAGGCCAGATGGATATCGAGCATCTCGGTCCGGCTCTGATCGATCAGCTTATCGAGACCGGGCTGGTCAAGAATTTCGCCGACCTCTACAGCCTCGAACGCGCCCAGCTTTCAACGCTGGAGCGGATGGCCGAAAAGAGCGCCGAAAATGTTGTCAATGCCATAGCAGAAAGCAAGACACGGCCTCTGTGGCGTCTGGTCGCCGCTCTTGGGATCCGCCACATCGGAGGCCAGTCGGCCCAGATATTGGCCGAACACTTCGGCTCGCTTGAGAAGCTGGTGAACGCGACACAACAAGAGCTGGAAGAAATAGATCGAATCGGACCGACTATGGCCCAAAGCGTGTATGAGTATTTTCGCGACCCTGAGAATTGCCTGGTTATCGAGCAGCTCAAAGCGGCGGGCGTGAAGCCGGAGCCGCCACAAGTGCGGCGCTCGCGCAGTCCACTGGCAGGCAAAACAATCGTTGTCACCGGGACGCTCGAGCACTTCAGCCGGCAGCAGATCGAGCAGGCGATCAGACGGGCCGGGGCAAAGGCTTCCGGCAGCGTCAGCAAGAAAACCGACTATGTCCTGGCTGGCCAG